>NZ_JBHXWI010000094.1:0-29402 GCF_042671975.1 Rhodococcus sp. NPDC127593
TCTTTTTTGTTCCACACAAACAAGGAATGATCGCGCGGTGGCCGCTCTCACCAGCGCAGACACGCCGACAAGATCAACTTACGGCTGTAGTACTAGGGGCGTAGTACCGATCTCAACTTGTCGAGCACGGCCGGGTCCTCGATCGTGGCCGGCACCGTTGTAGCTCCGAGATCGGCGATCTCTCGCATAGACTTTCGGAGGATTTTCCCGGATCTCGTCTTGGGAAGACCGTCGACGACGACGATGTCCTTCGGGGTTGCGATTGCCCCGATGTCGGCGCGTACCGACCTGATGAGCTCGGCGACGAGTTCTGAATGATCTTGCTGCCAACCGGATCTCAGTACGACGAATCCCCGGGGGATTTGGCCTTTCAGTGCGTCTGCCGCGCCGATGACGGCACACTCGGCCACTGCCGGATGTGCCGCGAGGACTGCCTCGATGGATCCGGTCGACAACCGGTGCCCTGCGACGTTGATGACGTCATCCGTTCGGCCCATGACGAAGAGGTATCCGTCCTCGTCGATGTGGCCGCCGTCTCCGGTCAGGTAGTACCCGTCGAATGTCGACAAGTAGGACCGGACGAACCGGTTGTCGTCACCCCATAGCGTCGGGAGAGTGCCAGGCGGTAACGGGAGGCGAATGCAGATGGCCCCTTCCACTCCCGCCTCGATTTCCTGTCCGTGCTCGTCGAGTATCCGGACGTCGAAACCCGGCACCGCCACGCTCGGTGATCCGGGTTTGATCGGCATCGGATCGAAGCCTCGAAGATTCGCTGCGATCGGCCAACCGGTCTCGGTCTGCCACCAATTATCCACGACCGGAATTCCGAGGCGATCCGTTGCCCAGGAATAGGTGTCGGGATCGAGGCGCTCTCCGGCGAGGAACAGATTGCGAAGGGACGTGACATCGTGATCGGCGATGAGCTCTCCGTCCGGATCAACGCGTCTGATCGCCCTGATCGCGGTCGGCGCCGCGAGCAGCCCCTGGACGGAATGCTCGGCGATCACTCGCCAGAACGCACCTGCATCCGGTGTCCCCACGGGTTTTCCCTCGTAGAGAACTGTAGTGGCGCCGGAGATGAGTGGCGCGTAGACGATGAACGAATGGCCCACCACCCAGCCGATGTCGGACGCCGACCACCACACCTGTCCCGGGTGGATGTCGTACACGTTGGGCAATGCCCAGGCCATGGCGATAGCATGGCCTCCGTTGTCACGCACCACGCCCTTCGGTCGGCCGGTGGTGCCGGACGTGTAGAGAATGTACAGCGGGTCGGTTGCGCGCACGGTGACCGGTGTAGCGGGATGTGTTGCGCCGCGGCGAAGAACGTCCGCCCAGTCGTATTCCCTCGAGTCTTCGAGGGTGGCGGGTAGTTGTGGTCGCTGGACGAGTACCAGGGCATTGGGCCGGTGCGACGAGATGGTGAGGGCCTCGTCGACCATCTTCTTGTAGTCGAGCACGCGGCCGGGCTCGATGCCGCACGACGCGGTGACGACGACGACTGGCCTGGCATCGTCGATCCGGGCCGCGAGCTCGCGCGGTGCGAATCCGCCGAACACAACCGAGTGGACGGCGCCGAGGCGAGCGCACGCCAGCATCGCTACGACGGCCTCGGGAATCATCGGCATATAGATGACGACGCGATCGCCGGCACCGACCCCGAAATCACGTAGTCCTCCGGCGAAGGCGCCGACCTGCTCGAGGAGTTGGTCGTAGGTCAGGGTCGCCGAGGTCCCCGTGACCGGACTGTCGTAGATGATGGCGGCCCGGTCGCCGTGACCGGCGAGAACGTGCCGATCCACCGCGTTGTAGCAGGTGTTCAACGTCCCGTCGGTGAACCATCTGTGCAGGGGAGCGCGATCGGAATCCAGCATCTTCGTCGGCGGTGTCACCCAGTCCACCAGGCCGACGTGTTGAGACCAGTACCCCTCGGGGTCGGACAACGCGAGTTTTCGTGCGGTGTCGTAGCGTTCGCTCAACGTCCCGTCCAGACAGGTTGGCGCTTCTCTGCAAATGCGCGAGGGCCTTCGGCCGCGTCGTCGCTCCGATACACCGTTTCGTACACGGCGTTCGCGAATGCGACGGCGTGACTCGAACCGAGCTCGGTCGAGATCTCGACGAGCTTCTTACCCGCCGCGACGCTGAGCGGTGCGTTCGACGCCACGGTCTCGGCGACGGCGAGAGCCTCGTCCAGGAGTCTGTCTCCTGTTACGACGCGATTGACGAAACCCACCTCGTACGCACGCTGTGCAGTCATCGGCTCGCCGGTGATCAGTAGTTCCATCATGACGCGTTTGGACATGAGGTCGATCAGTGGCGCTGCCCAGGGCGCACCGCGACCGCGCTTGACTTCACTGATGCCGAACACTGCGGTATCCGCCGCGATACAGAGGTCGAGATCCTGTACGAGGCGAAATCCGCCCGCGAGCGCGAAGCCGTTGACCGCCCCGATCACCGGTTTGATCACGTGGCCCTTGGAGCTGAGAAGCAAACTCCATTCCTCGGGTGGAATCTGCACCGCCTCCGAGGCCATCTCCTTGAGGTCTCCGCCTGCACAGAACGCTGTTCCGTTCGCGGTCAGGATCGCGCACCGAAGTTCGGAGTCGGCTTCGTAGTCATCGAAGACGTCTCGTAGTCGTTGTCTCAGTGCGGCATTGAGAGCGTTTCGCTGTGCGGGTCGATTCAGGGTGACGATCAGGACATGCCCGCGCTTTTCGACGAGGCAGATGTCTTCGGTCATCGGGCCGCACCGCCACGAACGGTGGACTTCACTCCGGTGTTGCCCCTGTTGACGCCGACGAGAGTCGCGTATCGGGGGTCCGTGCCCAGGTACTCTCCGAGGCGCGGTCCGGCGGCTTCGAGTCCGCCGTCCACTGCAAGATATTGTCCGGTGACGAAGGACGATTCGCGCGAACCGAGGAAGTAGATGGCGCGTGCGAGATGTTCGGGTTCGCCCACGAACGGCAGCGGTTGAGCGCGGGCCAGTTCACTGCCGTCGAATTGCCGCGATGCGGACGGATTGAGCGGTGTCGCAATGGCGCCGGGGCACACACAGTTAACCCGAATGCGATCCGGTCCGAGTTCTGTAGCGAACACCCTGCTCATGTGCAGCACACTGGCTTTGGCGGCGGAATATGCCTGGAGGCCCGCGTCTCCGGTGAGTGCTGCCAGAGATGCGAGGTTGACAATCGACCCACCCGTGCCTTGCTCACGCATGACTCGTGCGGCGTGCTTCACGCCGAGAAAGACTCCGCGACTCAGGACGGCGAACGTGTAGTCCCAGTCCTCGACCGACGTTTCCGTGACGGATCCGAAGGCACCGCCGATGCCTGCGTTGTTCACTAGGCAGGCAAGCGCGCCGTTGAACGACGCAGCGTGTGCCACAGCGTGTTCGACGTCCGCCTCCCTCGAGACGTCCGCTTGGACGAAGGACAGGCGGCCGTCGCTCGATTCCTGTTCGTATTCGGCGACGAGCGACTTTCCGGACGCCTTGTTCAGATCGGCCGCCACTACGGTCCAGCCCCGGTCGAGAAAAAGTCTCACCGTCGCGCGGCCGATTCCACTGGCGCCGCCGGTGATCAGAACCGTATCGATGTGTGGACTGATCGCTGAGTTGTTCATGGTGCTCACTTCTTTCGGGTGAAGAAGCCCCGAACCCGGTCGCGGGTCGCAGGGTCGGAGTAGAGGTTTCGCATAGTGTCCTCGTAGTTCACGGGAATCTCGTAGCTCCGGAACGTTCGCTTGTACTCCGCGACGATCTCGGGCCCGTTGGCCGCGAACTGGCCGAGTAGCTCGTGGGCTCTGGTGTGAAGCGATTCTGTGTCCACAACCTCGAACACGAGACCGACCGACCGCGCGTAGTCCGCGGCGATGAGTTCACCGGAGAACAGGAGATACTTCAGGACCGACAGGGGTACCTGACCGAACAGAGCCGGCCCGACCAGACCGTCGATAAGGCCGACCTTCGTCTCCGGGGTTCCGAACTTCGAACGGGGAGAGGCGATGATGAAATCGCAGGAGATCGCGGTCGCGAATCCGCCGCCGCAGCAGAAGCCGTCGACGACAGCGATCGTCGGCTTCCGGCATGCACGGATGGCCTCGAACGGAAGGCTGTCCCGGAATTTCCACAGGTCCCAGGAGGGCGGATCCCCTTCGATGTAGCCCAACATCTCCTTGAGGTCGCCACCGACGGCGAAATGATCTGCGTCAGAATCGATTATCACGCCTCCGACGGAGGAATCCACCTCGGCCTCACGGATCGCGGACCGGAGTTCCGCATAGAACTCGGTATTGAACGCGTTGCGTCCGCCCGCGCGACTCAAAGTGATGGTCGCGATACCGTCCTCTCCGCGGATGCGTAGGTGCTCGTAATTCTGAAGTGACATGGATCCGCCGCTCCTGTTCTCGGACGATCTATCGGTGTGACCACACCGTCGCCGCCTGTCGGTCCTACTTACTATGCAGTGGTCATCCATGGCCATTCGAGCACGCGCTGTAGTTGCCGTCAACATTGGCTGCAACATTGTGAGCACTAGATTCAGCATCTCATTGACGCAGTCCGATCCGCTGGCGTACATTGGCTACAATATTGCCGCCGCTTTGCGCCATTGCTGCCGTCTGGAGAAATAATGTCAATCGATGACCACTTCCCTCACCTGACCAGAGATGCGGACCTACGACGCGCCGTCCGCGGTTTGTGCTCGAGATTTGATGTTGCGTACTGGGATCAGAAGGACGCAGATCAAGAGTTTCCCGAGGAATTCTTCCGCGCGTTCGCCGATTCGGGATTCTTGGGTACCTTCATCCCCGAAGAATACGGCGGCGGTGGGGGATCGACCGCGAACATGGTGGCCATTCTCGAAGAGGTCGGTGCCAGCGGCGGCGGGCTCAACGCATGCAGCACGGTCCACACGCCACTGCTGTGCGCGCCGACCATCCTCGCCTTCGGTACCGAAAAGCAGCGCACTGAACTTCTTCCCCAGATCGCGGCGGGCAAGCTGTACACGACGTTCGGCGTCACCGAACCCGACGCGGGGACCGATACCACCCGAATCGCGATGAAGGCCGTCGACGACGGTACGTCTTGGCGCATCAGCGGAACCAAGGTCTGGAACACCGGCGCCATGCGCGGTGACAAGGTGTTGCTGCTGGCCCGCACGTCCGAACCCGCCGAAGGTGAACGCCGCGGACTGGGAATTACACTGTTCCTCGCGGATCTGAATTCGGAGACAGTCGAGATCCGGCCCATTCCGAAGATCGGCCGCAATGCCGTCGCATCATGTGAGGTGTTCTTCGAAGGAACCAAGGTGCCCTACGAAGATGTGATAGGCGAAGTCGGGCAGGGCTTCTACCACCTCATGCACAGCCTTAACAGCGAACGACTGTTCGTGGCCGCGGAAACGGTGGGGCTCGGCCGATGGGCGCTGGCCGCAGCGACACAGTACAGCCTCGACCGCGTCGTGTTCGGCCGTCAGATCGGAAAGAACCAGGGCGTTCAACACCCTCTCGCGAAAAGCTACCTTGACCTGCTGGCTGCCGCAGAGGTGCTGTATCGGGCCGTCGACGAGTACGAGGTTCGCGGGGGGTCTGCGATCGGTTCGCTGGCCAATGCCGCGAAATATCTGTGCAGTGAGGCTGCAGTCTCGTCGACCGATGCCGCCATGCAGGTCTTCGGCGGTTACTCGTTTTCCCGCGAGTATCACATCGGTCGACAGTGGATCGAATCGCGACTTCCTCGCGTCGCTCCGGTGAATAACCAGATGATTCTGAATTTCATCGCAGAGCGCACCCTCGGCCTACCGAAGAGCTACTGAGCCATGACAATCGAACGAACACACGGCAAGCCCGATGGGGCGCTTCGCGTCGGGCAGTTCACCGGATGGCACGGGGACCGTACCGACGGAATGGCGGAGTTGCTCGAAAGCGGCGTAGAGATTCTGACCGGCGACTACCTGGCCGAGCTCACGATGCTGGTCTTGGCCAAGAACGAACAACGAGGTGGTAAGGGATACGTCTCGGCGTTCGTGGATGTGCTGGCGCTGCATCTAGACGAGATTGCCGAGGGCGGAATCAAGGTGGTCACCAATGCCGGTGGACTCGATGCCCCCGGTCTTGCTGCAGTAATTCGGGAACTCTGTGCTGAGCGCGGAGTGTCGCTGAGTGTCGCTGCCGTCATCGGTGACGATGTACGCGACGTACTGAAAGAACGAGACGACCTCGAATTGGTGAACATCGATACGGGGGTCGCACTGGATCTGTCAGAGCACCGTGTGTTGACCGCAAATGCGTACCTCGGCGCGTGGCCGGTCGTCGAGGCGCTGCGTCGAGGTGCCGACATCGTCGTCTGTCCTCGTACGACCGATGCATCCCTGGTGGTCGGAGCAGCCGCGTGGAAATTCGGCTGGAAGCCGACCGATTACGATCAGCTCGCCGGCGCGGTGGTTGCCGGCCACATCATCGAGTGCGGCGCGCAGGCAACCGGCGGGAACTTTTCTTTCTTCGCAGAGCACGGCGATCTCGGACTTCCCGGGATGCCGCTCGTGGACATCTCGCAAGACGGTTCGGCCATCATAGGCAAGAGCGTCGACAGTGGGGGACTGGTCACCACTGACACCGTGCTTGCGCAACTGTTCTACGAGGTCAACGGTCATGCCTACCAGAACCCGGATGTTGTCACGGATCTGACGAGCGTGCATGTCGAGAGCACAGGTGCGGATCGTGTACGGGTCTCGGGCACAGTGGGATTCGCGCCGACGTCGACGGCGAAGTTGTCGCTGACGTTCGAGGGTGGGTATCGGAACACCATGACGATCGGGCTCACCGGCGCGAACCTGAAGAACAAGATCGACTGGATTCGTCGGCAGGTCGAGGCCGAAATCGGTAAGCCCGAGTCTTTCGACGAATGTCGCTGGGCCACAATTGGTCCAGCGAATGTTCACGGCACCTTTGAGGAGGCGACCGCCTGGCTCGTGCTCACCGTTCGAGACAAGGAACGCAACCGCGTCGACCGGGCACATTTCTCCAGCCGGATCGTCTCCATTGCAACATCGAGTGTCCCCGGGTTCTACATGACCACGCCGCCGCAGTCGGAGCGCCTGTTCGGAGTCCAGTGGCCGTCGCTGATCGAGAAAAGTCTGGTTCACGCGTCCGTGCTGGTCGATGACGGATCGCACATTCCGGTGGCGTGGCCCGCTTGGGACGATGCTGCCGCTGAGCCCTACCCGATCGCCGAGAACGAACGTCCGGACGTCACCGGTTCTGATTCCGATCTCGGGGCGACGACGCCTGCGATGCTGGGCGCGTTCGTGGGAACACGATCCGGAGACAAAGCCGGATCTGCCAACCTCGGTGCGTGGGCACGTGATGATGCAACATTCCGTTGGCTCGACACATTTCTCACAGTCGACCGTCTGCGATTGCTCATGCCGGAGTTGGCCGACCTGCGGGTGGAGCGATTCGTGTTCTCGAATCTGCGCGGAATGAACTTCATGATCTACCAGTACCTGGGCGATGGCGTTTCGGCCTGCACCCGAATCGACCCTCAGGGCAAAGGTCTCGGCGAATACCTGGCCAGCCGGTTGGTCGAAGTTCCGGTGACCCTGTACTCAGCTGAGGATGGGAATCAGCCGATCGAGTGATGCCTTGCGGTGGCGGCGAGCGATATCGACGAGTAGTTCGTTGTCGCCCGCCGCGAGCGCGGCGATCATGTCATCGTGATCGGACACCACCACATGCCGATTCGACAGCGCATTGATCGACAGTGACTGATACGCCAGCGTCATTCGGCCGATCGTCGCCAGCTGGCCCTTCAGTAGGGTCAGTGACGAATGTTCCGTGACGGCGTCGTGAAACGCTCGATTTAGCCGGATGACCTCGCCGGAATTCTCATCGGTACGGATCTCGTCGTTGATCTTCCGCAGCCGCGTGAGGTCGTCCTCGCACATCGGCGGAAGACTCCGCAGGACCTCGGACTCGAGAAGTTCGCGGATCAGGTACAGCTGCCGCATTTCGTCGGATGTGAACCGAGTGACGAAGTAGCCTCGATTGCGTTCGTATCGCACGATGCCCTCCACCGCGAGGACCTGAAGTGCCTCGCGGATCGGGCCTCGACTGATTCCCAGCTGTTGCGCGAGGTCTTCCTGACGTACCTGTTCGCCGGGAAGCAGAACGCGCTGTAGCACCAGTTCGCGTATATCGATCGCCGCGCGAACAACCGCACCAACGCGGGTTTCCGGAGTCGACACGGCCGCAATATTGTCGGCTATCATGGATCCAATCCTACGAGATTGCTACACACTGCGCAATCGTCACCGCAGTGCAGCTATACAAGCGTGTCAGAAGATAGCCGAGAGAGCGCGCCTGCGTTCGTCGGTGTCGAGGTCCGTGATGATTGCAGACCCCTTCTCGGTGACCACCGCATCGATGACGTCGCCGTTGATGCTCGGATCGCTCACGTGCTGGACCAGTCTGGACACGCCGTTCCTGTCGCTGCTCCGCAAAGCGACGATGCTCAGCCCGCCCGGGCTGCCGTGTGCGCCCCGCGCGAAGTCGACCGAGCCGCCCCTTCCGGAGATAGTGGAATCGCCCACGCGTTCGGAATTGATGTTGCCGGCACAGTCGAGGTCGATCGCGCCGAGTACCGCGACGAAGCGGTCGTGCTGGGACAGCCAGGCGTGGTTGTGGATTTTGGTGGACGGCAAGAGAAGTACGTCGTCGCACGACGCGGCCCATCGAAGAAGTGACGGAGATCCGATCACGGACATTGCTCGCATTGTCGCGCCGCCGATAGCACCGCTGTCGTACATCTTTCGCACTGCTTCGGTGAATACGCCGGTGAGGATCTCGACATCCCCGCGTCCGGCGAGCTGGAGTGCTAAGGCATCGTTGACCCGGCCGATGCCCAGGGCCAGACGTGGAGCCGTCGGGATCAGGCGCGCCACCTGTCGGGCGACCGCCTCGTCCACCGCATCGAATGCCGCCGAGAAATGCGGTTGCTCGTCGCTGTCCGACGTCCGACTGGTCACCACGTCGTCGACGTCGGTCACGACCGTCGCCCCGCGAATCCGGGGCAGCCAGGAGACCTCTTCTGCGAAGATGCGGGGGGCAAGTGCGACAACGGGATCCAAGTATCCGTTCACTCCTCCCAGCGAACGCTGTCCGTCGTTGTCGGGTGGGGTTACACACGTGATCAGCACATCGGGCCGAAAAGATCTGTCAGCGAGCGATCGGCAGATCTCGCTGTACGACTGACGGTGGTAGGTGAGCGGTTGAACATGCTTCAACCCACGCCCGGGCATGTAGGAGCCCACTGTGAAGCATTCGGCCCCGACCAGGTGGGGGAGGCTCGGCGCGCTGCGGCGCATTCCGAAGACCAAGTGTACCGGATCGAGCGTGGTCGGTGGGTGCAACTCGAAATAGCGCTCGAGAGCGGCCTGCGGTTCGACCGGGCCCTCGGCGCAGAGAACCGTCCTCATCGCAGTCGCCCATCGATCAACTGCGCTGCGCTGATGATCATTCGGAGATCGGACCGATCGGCTCGGGAGCGTAGGGTCCGTCCCAATTTGCACCTGACAGAGATGCCACGGCTTCGAGTGCGAGACCGGTGGACAGGTCGGCCGCCATCGCACGCCTCAGTTGCTCGATGAACACCAGTCGTGTGTTCCTGACGAAGACCGGGTTGCACACGGCCAGTCGGCGCGCGTGCGCGATCGCACGGTCTGCCAGTGCGTCGGAGGGCAGAATTTCGGATACCAGTCCGAGCGTGAGAGCCTCTGCAGCGGAGATCTTCTGGCCGGTCAGCAGGAAATACCGTGCGCGATTGAAGCCGAGCAGAAGTGGCCACAGCACCTGGACGCCATCGCCCGGGACGAGCCCGAGAGGAACGTGGGCTGCGTCCTGGAAGTAGGTTTCCTCGGTGCACAGCACGATGTCACTGAGTAGAGCGAGTTCGGCGTGCACGTCGACCGGACCGTTGATCGCCGCGACGATCGGGACTTCGATCGCCAGCAATGCAGAGATCAACCGGTTTCCTTCGAACAGTCCGTCGTCCATGACCGCGGCGGGCGCCCCGCCACGTGCGACTGCTTCCTCGAAGGATGGGATCAGGTCGATGAACCGGTCTCCGGTGCCCGTGAAAATTACGACGCGTACATCTCGGTCGGCGGCGATGGCTGCGAACAGTTCGGGTAATTCGCGATGGGGCAACGCATTCCATCCGAGTGACCCGCCTCGTGAATGGACTCTGACAGTCAAGACGCCGACGTCGTCGATCGAAACGTCCGCCGTCTTGAACCTGGTCATGTATTCCTTGGGCACAGCTACTCCTCTGAATGTGAATGATTCGAGTGGGGCGGGTCGTTTCAGACTGCTGGTGTCGCAGCTGCTTTCCGACCTCGGGTTCCACGGTCTACGGTCTTGTCGGTCACGCCTATGCGGCGCAGCTCCGATTTGAGGACCTTTTCGTTCTTGGTCTTCGGAAGTTCTTCTACTACGAGTAGATATCGCGGCGATGCGAAGTAGGGAAGGTGCTCGTCGCAATAGCGGCCGAGCTCGGCGAGGTCCGCGACCGAGCCCGGAACGAGCACGATCGCTGCCATGACTTCATCCTCTGACAGATCGGAAGGTACTGCATAGACCGCAACTTCGTGAACACAGGGATGCGTAGCGACGACGGTTTCCACCTCGAACGACGAGATGTTCTCGCCGAATCGCCGCATGGCGTCCTTCTGTCGATCGATGAACTTGAACCACCCGTCGGGTTCCCGAACGAGTACGTCGCCGGTGTGGAACCAGAGATTCCTCCACGTCTCCATCGTGGCCTGGGCGTTGTTCCAGTAGCAACTCATGATGCTCTCGGGCTTGAGAGGTCGAACGATGAGCTCACCGGCTACGCCGTCGGGCACCGGCATGTCGTGCTCGTCCACCACCACGCACTCGAAGTCGGGATGTGCAACGCCGGAGTACCCTGGACGCCCGGGCTGGTCCGGTGGCGTCCCGATGACCGAGGACGTGTCTGTCATTCCGTATTGGGACACGAGACGAAGGCCGAACCTTTTCTCGAAGGAGTCGTAGTACTCCGCGGACGGCGTGGGTACGGACAACGCTACGCGTACTGCGTTGTCCGCGTCGTCCTCTGTCGGTTGCGCTCCCCAGAGGATCGGGACCATGGCCCCCAATATGGAAATGACGGTGGCCTGTTCGTCCCTGACTTCCTGCCAGAAGCCGGAGGCGGAGAACCGCCTTCCGAACACGACGGTCGCGCCTGCTCGGAGCGCGGGCAGCAGCGTCACGCACAGTGCGTTCGCATGGAACAGCGGTAGGCAGTTGTGTGCGACGTCTTGTGGTGTGTAACCGAAGAGCCAGTCGGCCTTCTCCCCGAAGGCCACGATCGAATTATGCGTGTGCAAAACGCCTTTGGAAGGACCGGTCGTGCCCGACGTGTACAGGATGGCTGCGTCGTCGTACCGAGTGACGTCGGCTGGCGGGACTGCCCCTGCCGCGTCGAGGGCCGTTGCGTAGTCGCGCGTGTCCATCGCGAACGAGGATGGAGCGTGATCGATGACGAGGACGCGCGGTGAGATGCCGACCTTGGTCAAGGCGCGTCCGATCACCTCTGTGAACGATTCCTCGATCACCAGAACGGCTGGTGCGGAGTCTCGAAGCATGTGCTCGAGGATGGGGCCGCGAAGGCTGGTGTTGAGCGGTACGGACAATGCGCCGATGTGAGCCGCTGCGAAGAACGTGTCCAGGAACTCGATGCGATTCGACATCATGATGGCGACACGGTCACCCGAGTGGGCTCCCGATTCGACGAGTACGCCAGCGAGTAATGCCGCACGAGTAAGCAATTCGCGTGCAGTATATCCACGGTCGCCCACGAGGCGTAGACGGACCTCGCCTGGAGCCTTCGCGTCGGATGCCATGAGCGCGCCGAGGATTGTGCGTTCGTCCACGCGACTTCCCTTCACTGAAGCAGTAGGCCGACCTCGGAGTTGGTGCGGTGTCGGGTGCTGCGCATACTGGATACAATTTAGTTGCCAAACTAGCACTCCCTGGTGTGCTGTCAAACACACTCGGAGTTGGTGACGGTTCGGCCCACACCGCAGCACTCGTGCGAGTGGGAGCTATTTTGGCTCCAATATTGACTACAGGTGTGATCGACGTTACTTTGAGCCGGCTGGCCGACTTATTTCACGATTGCCGACCGGCTGCTGCCAGCTACCTGCAGAAGACGGAGACGCACGTGACTTTGAATCAGATTTCCGACGCCACGGAGCGGACTCGCAATCCCGCAGTCGATGCGTTTCTTACGGATTCGAGCAAGAAGCTGTTCATTGGCGGTGAATGGGTGCCTGCTGATTCCGGCGACGTACTCGATGTCGTGGATCCGACGACCGAGGATGTCATCGCCCGAGTGGCCGCCGCGGGTACCGTTGATGTGGATCGTGCGGTCACGGCCGCACGCGCGGCGTTCGAAACCGGACCGTGGTCACTCCTGGGTCCCCTCGATCGAGCGAAGATTCTTCGTCGATGGGCCGATCTGATTGACACTCATCGCGAGGAACTTGCGCATCTCGAGTCGCTGAACAACGGCATGACGCTGGCGACTGCGGTTGCGTCGATCACCGATGCAGCCGAGACAGTCCGATTCTTCGCCGGCGGCGCAGAACACATTCACGGCGATACGCCGCAGACCGACCCGGGCTCGTTCAACTACACACTTCGCGATCCGATCGGCGTGTGTGGTGCCATCATCCCGTGGAACTCCCCGGTGACGAACTTCGTATGGAAGTCCTCGCCGATTCTGGCTGCGGGCAACGTACTCATCATCAAGCCCGCGGAGACGACGCCTCTGACGGCGGTTCGCCTGGGGGAGTTGCTTGCGGAAGCCGGCCTCCCCGGGGGGGTTCTCAATGTCATCACCGGGTTGGGGCATCCTGCCGGAAGTGCGATCTCCGAACATCCCGGAATCGACAAGATTGCATTCACCGGTTCGACGCCGACGGGCCGTCGAATCCTCGCTGCGTCGGTATCCAATCTCAAACGCGTCTCGCTCGAACTGGGCGGCAAGTCTCCCAACATCGTGTTCGACGATGCAGACCTCGACGCCGCGGTGACTGCGTCGCTCATTGGGTTCGTGTCCATCACTGGCCAGGTGTGTCTCGCCGGAACACGGTTGTTCGTGCAGCGTGGGATTCACGATCGGTTCGTGGAGGCGATGGTGAAGCAGGTTTCGGCGCTCACGGTCGGTGATCCGCTGGATCCGAACTCGTCGGTGGGACCGCTCGCGTCTCGCCAGCAGCTCGAAAAGGTGTCGAGCTATCTCGCATTGGGCAAGGACGAGGGTGCGGTGGCAGCGGTAGGTGGAAACGCCTCGGGCGGAAAGGGTTTCTTCGTCGAGCCCACGGTATTCATCGGCGTCAACAACGACATGAGAATCGCACGGGAGGAAATTTTTGGACCCGTGCTGGCCGTCATTCCATTCGATGACGAAGAGGAGGCGATTCGGCTCGCAAATGACACCGAGTACGGCCTGGCAGCGGCGGTCTGGACGCGCGATCTTCGTCGCGCGCACACCGTCGCCAGGCGTATCAAGGCTGGAACCGTCTGGGTCAACGATTATTTCAAGCTCGACCCCAGGATGCCATTCGGTGGTTTCAAGCAATCCGGGATCGGACGCGACTTCGGGCTCGACTGGTACCACTCCTGCACCGAACCGAAATCGGTGTTCGTGACTCTCTGACGTCGCCGACCGGTCGCAACTGCGCACGCGCCTCCTCCGTACGTTTCGGAGGAGGCGTGTGTGCTTTTGGCATGGGGACTGGATTTTTCTTTAGGCAATAGTGGAGCCAATATTGCCTAAATGACGTGACGCGCATTACACTTGCCCTGCATCTCCGGGTTGTCCACGGAGTATCGGACGCGCAGGACGGGTATCTGATTTGTACTCGCCGCTACGGGGTTTCGGTCATATCTCATGCGTTCTGATCAACCCGGTTGGCAACAATTATCTGTCGAAAACACAGGTGGGCAACGGATGTTGTCTTGGCCCTCTTCAGTTCCCTGACTCGAAGGATCACTATGCGACATTTTCATGCGGCATCCGGTGTGCTGACGAAATACTTATCGATCTGGATCATCTGTGCCGCAGGTCTGGCCTTGCTGATTCCCGACCAACTGGCGCCGATCGCGGCCTATGCGAAGTACATCATCATGCTCTTGATGCTGATGATGGGATTGACTCTGTCTCCGCAGGATTTTGCGACCATCGCAAAGCGTCCGGTATCGGTGGTGATCGGTACGGTCTGTCACTTCACGATCATGCCGTTGCTCGCACTTGGCATTGCCACCGCACTTCAACTGAGCTCCGATCTTACTGTCGGACTTGTGCTGCTCGGTTCCATTGCGAGTGGTTCTGCCTCGACCGTGATGGTGTTCATCGCCAAAGGTGATGTGGCGCTTGCTGTTGCGTTGGGAACGCTGTCGACGTTTCTTTCCATCGGATTGACACCGCTGCTCATGAAGCTGTTGGTCGGTGAGATGATCACGATCTCGGTTGCGTCCATGGCTCGTGACATCGCCCAGATCGTATTGGTCCCGATCGTGTTGGGTCTGGTCATCCGGTATGCGTTTCCGAAACTGGTACGCGGCTTCATGCCGTTGGTCGGTCCGATATCAGGTGTCGCGATTATCGTGATCTCCGGTGGTGTGTTCGCAGCAGGAAATGCAGCGTTCCTCGCGAGTGGTCCGATCATCATCCTGGCTGTCATCCTTCACAACGTTGGAGGTTTCGCTCTCGGTTATCTGGGTAGCCGTGCGACAGGTCGATCTTTCCGGGAAACTCGCGCGATCACCCTGGAGGTCGGTATGCAGAATGCCGGGCTTGCGTCGGCTCTCGCCAACACCTATTTCAGTCCGGCGGCAGCGCTCCCGAGCGCAATCGCCGGATCGTGGCACGTCATCTCCGGTGCGATCCTCGCTAGGTTCTGGGCAAGCAGCACCGAGTCGGAGGATCGTCGGACATCGACTGGTGTAGGAGCCGATGTAAAAGGAGGGACATCGGGTGTGCTCGCCCAGGAGTGAGCTACCCCCGCAGATTCATGGACGGAAGCCGTCCAGTACTTGCCGGGAAGGTCTTCGCATGAACTTCCCGTCGCACTATGAGGAGCACGCCGCATGACAACGGACACGATTCGTACTTCCGACGGGTCGGATCTCGTGCAGCCCGGTCTCCTTCCCGAACTGCGAGATCGTACGGTGGATAATCTGTGGCGGCGGGCTGTGCGGTCCAAGCCGGAGGGGACGTTTCTGCTGTGGGAGGGCAATGAGTTCACCTACGCCGAGGCCGATGTCGAGGTCGCGAAGGCGTCCGGAATGCTGCGTGACGCCGGCGTCACGCCTGGAACTCGTGTCGCGGTTCTGCTCGACAACAGGCCGGAGTACATCTGGCTTCTCCTGGCGATCGGGCGCATTGGTGCAGTGGGGGTACCCATTCACGCGGAGGCCAAAGGCCAACTGCTGGGTCACTTTCTACGATCCACCGACTGCAGCTACGGCGTCATTGCCTCGTCCCAGGCGGCGAACGTCGAATCCGTTCTCGGAGAAGACCTTCTCGGCTACGTGTGGATCCTCGACGATGTACCGGCCGACGAGATCGGTACGGTCCCTCGGCTGGGACGCGTTCAGGAACCGTACGCGCCCAAAGATGTCGCGGATGACGGCAAAGATGATGAGCACCGAGTTCCGCGTTTCAGCGATAACTATCTGCTGATGTTCACTTCCGGGACGTCGGGTCCGTCCAAAGCCGCCGTAGTGAGCCAGGCTCAACCGATTACCCACGCGCTGAAGATTGCGGAATCCTGCGGTTGGAACGCACAGGAGCGCTTCTACACCTGCCTGCCCCTCTCCCATGCCAATGCGCAGTGTCACACGCTCCTGCCGGCCATCGGTCTCGGTGCGACGGTAGTGTTGGGCCGCCGCTTCTCGGTGCGCAAATTTTGGGCTGATGTACAGCGTTTCGACTGCACAGCAGTCAGCTTGCTCGGCAGCATGTTGCAGCTGTTGTGGAAGAAGGCGCCGTCACCGGAAGAGTCCGACAACCGCGTGTCGACGGTGCTGGTGGTGCCGTTCCCGCGCAATGTGCAGGAATTCGACGACCGCTACCAAGCCCGGTTCGCCACTCTCTACGGCCTGACCGAATGTGCACCGGTGTCGATTTCTCGACCTGGGGAGGGATACGACCGTCCAGCGGGAATGGCAGGTCGTATCCTGCGGGATCACAACGACGTGCGAATCGTCGATGCCGATGACATCGAAGTTCCGCTAGGAACGGTTGGCGAGATCGCGGTGCGTCGACACGACCCCTACATCACCGTGCAGCGCTACTACGGGCGTGAGCGCGAGACGTGGGACGACTTCCGCAATCTGTGGTTCCACACCGGTGACTTCGGCTACGTGGACGAGGACGACTTTTTGTATTTCGTTGGGCGCAAATCTGATTCACTTCGACGACGGGGTGAGAACGTGTCCATCAGAGAGCTCGAAGAGGTCCTGCAGTCGTTCACCGGGGTGTTGGAGGCGGCGGTCATCGCCGTCCCATCGGACCTGGGCGACATGTCCGAGGACGACATCGCCGTGTACTTCACGTCCGAAGACGGTACACAGCTCACCGCAGAACAACTCGATCTGCTGGCGGAGGCGGAATTGTCCCGATACATGCGCCCCCGCTATATACGCCACGTCGACGACCTACCCAAAACTCCGACCTCGAAGATCCGCAAGGACGTTCTCCGGCGTGATGCCGAGGTCAACCTGACCCAGTTCTTCGACGCTGAGACACGCAGGCAGATCTGATCCAGCACTGTTCACGTCTTCGCCTCGACAGCGCCACGACTTCGGTCTATGTCGCGTACGCGCCCCGGTTCCACCATTCGTCCTGATTTCCCCCCTCGAGAAGGAGAAATCATGCACACCGCCACCGCAGAAGTACCCGACATCCTGTCGGACGAGCACGACAACGATCCGCAGATCGCCTACCAGTATCTGAGGGAAGTGTCTCCGGTGGTCTACCATCCGGGATCCGAAGTTGCCTGGTTTCGAGGCATTCGGACGTCCAACGGTTACTGCGCGGACAGGAAACCAATTCGCAGAATTACGCGGACGGACTCGGTCTCATCTTCGGACGTACCGTGCTCGAGTTGGACGGCAAGGAGCATCAGTCACACCGCTTGTTGCTGAACCCCTTGTTCCATACTGTCCGAATCGACGACCTGCGCCCCACTGTGACGACAACGGTGGAGCAGATGTTCCTGCCGCAACTCGATGCAGCAGCAGACCGCGTTCGGACCGGCCAGCGAGAGTTCGCGGCGATAGATTTGGTGTTCTACTTACTTCGGCGAACTCCCCATCTCCGTCATCGAAACGATGCTCGACCTTCCACGAGAACGGCACGAGGACTTTTCCCGCTGGTACCGGGCTTTTCATGCTTTCACCGCCAACCTGTCGGGTGATCAGGGAGTCATCGACCGCGGATTGGCGGCCCGAGCGGAGATGACGGAGTACGTGCTACCCCTCATCGAAGAACGGCGTGCCAATCCTGGCGCCGACCTGATCTCGCAGATGGCGTTGGCGGAGATAGACGGCAATCGACTCAGTGACGAAGAAGTACGCGCGTTCGTCAGTCTCATGATCACGGCCGGTGGAGAGACGACCGACCGCGCGCTCGGTTTGATGCTGCTCAACCTCTTACAACATCCGGACCAGCTCAGTGCAGTTCGAGACAGCCGTGAGCTCATCGTGGACGCGTTCGTCGAGACGATGCGTTACACGCCACCCGTGGGGATAGCGGGTAGACAGGCTGCCGTCGACTTCGAACTTCACGGAGTGACAATTCCGAAGGGTGCACGAATCAACCTTCTGATTGCCGCAGCCAACAGGGACCCGCGAAAGTTCGCAAATCCGAACGACTTCGACATGTTCCGCCCAGACAACAGCACATCGAAGGGTTTCAGCGGTGCGTCTGATCATCTGGGTTTCGCAACGGGAAGACACTTCTGTGTCGGGGCCCAGTTGGCGAAGGCCGAGATCGAGATTGCAGCCGGCATGATCTTGGATAACATGTCGAACTTGAGGCTCGCCGAAGGGTTCGTGCCTAAGCCGACCGGGCTGTGGACGCGAGGCGTCGATGTCCTCGAGGTCGCGTTTCTGCCGAACAGGTAGACCAGCGTGAGTAGATCCTCGGCAGCCGGAGCATTGCGGTGCCATCGCCCCCAGGATCACGCGCACCGCGTTGATCAGGACTCGCGGCCAAGGGCTTGCTTTGGAGCGAACCTCGCTACCGGCCATCTATCCGCAGGTCGGTCCGCAAGACGAAAGGATCGATGCTAGAGGTAGGCTAGGCGAGGGCGTGGGGCACCGTCGGTTGTCACCTGCGTTGACGTGATGTCAGCGCAGGGAGTCCTGGCTGCCGGCAGCGGCGACGGCCTCTTCGGTGTCGAGCCGGGCGGAGGCCGCACCGGTTTCGGCCTCGTCGTTGCGCTTGATGAGGTACAGGACCACGATCGCGAGCAGTGCCATGGTGGTGAGGCCGTACAGCCCGATCGTGATGCTGCCGGTGGCCTCCTCGAGCGCGCCGAGCACTGTCGGTGCCACGAACCCGCCGAGGTTGCCGAGCGCGGTGACCAGCGCGATGCCGGGGGCGTAGATTTTCGCCGACAGGAGTGCCTGTGGGATGGTGAGAAATACCGGCGATGCCGACTTGAACCCCATGGCCGCCAGGCACATTCCGAACAAGCCGAGCAGCGGGTTGCCTGCGGTGGCGACGAACGTGCCCACTGCGGCGAGGACCAGTGCCGCCGTGACGATGAGACGGGTGCGGGTGGGGAACTTGTCGCGGGTCCGGCCGGCGAAGTTCATCGCGACGATCGATAGGATCCAGGGGATCGACGTGATCAGCCCGATCTCGAAGGAGCTCAGGTCGCCGAGCGCCTTCACCTGGGTCGGTAGCCAGAACGTCATGGTGTAGCCGACGAGCTGGATGAAGAAGAACACCAGGCACATCAGGAGCACTTGCCCGTTGAGCAGCAGTTTCCACTTGCTGACCCCGACCCCCTGTGCGCGGTCGCGGGCGTCGTCCTCCTCCTCGATGGCCGCGGTGAGGGCGGCCTTCTCGGCGGCGGTGAGCCATTTTGCGTCGGCGATCTTCGACACCAGGAAGAAGAAGGCGACGATCCCGACCGCAACGGTCATGGTGCCCTCGATCCACAGCATCCACTTCCAGCCGGAGATGCCGAGGACGCCGTCGAGCTCGAGCAGTGCGCCGCTGAGCGGGCCCGACACCACGTATGCCAAGGCGGAGCCGCTGAGCAGCAACGCGGTGGCGCGGCCGCGGTACTTCTGCGGCAGCCAGTACCCGAAGTAGTACAACACACCGGGGACGAAGCCGGCTTCGGCGACGCCGAGCAGGAACCGCGCGGTGTAGAACTGGGTTTCGGTCTGCACGAAGCCCGTTCCGATCACGACGAGACCCCAGGTGACCATGATGCGGGTGAGCCAGACCCGGGCGCCGACGCGTTGCATGATCATGTTGCTGGGCACTTCGAAGATCGCGTACGCGACGAAGAACAGGCCGGCACCGAGTCCGTATGCGGCGGGGCCGATCCCGAGATCCGACTCGAGGTGTTCCTTGATGTAGCCGACGTTGGTGCGGTCGATCTGGTTGAGAACGACCATGATCATGATCAGCGGGATGAAGCGGGCGAAGAACTTTCGCACCGCGGAACGGACGTCGGGATTGTTGTGGCCGGTGTGGCCCTCGATCTGTGAAGTCGTCATGTGATGTCCCTCTAGAACTTGGGCATGGTGGGCCGCTGGTAATCGGGGTGCACCATGCGCATCGCGCCGATGTCGTCCCGGTCGCGGAACTGGGGCATCTTCTGGAAGCGCTCGTGCTGCTGGGCGAGTTTGTCGCGGTCGAGTTCGATACCGAGTCCGGGCTTGTCGGTGAGTTCGACGCAGCCGTCGGTGAACGTGAACGGTTCGGTGATGATGTCGTGCGCCGCCTGCCACGGGTAGTGGGTGTCGCACGCGTATTCGAGGTCGGGGACGGTGGCCGCGACGTGGGTCATGGTGGCGAGCGAGATGCCGAGGTGGGTGTTCGAGTGCATCGACACCGCCTTACCGTGCGCCCGGCACACCGCGGCGAGGTCGCGGGTGGCCAGCAGCCCGCCCCAGAAGTGGTGGTCGGAGAGCACGACCTGGACGGCGTCTGCGGCGAAGGCCGGAGCGATCTCCTCGGTGGCGGTGACGATCATGTTCGTCGCCAGCGTCATGCCGGTGCGGCGGTGTACCTCGGCCATGTCCTCGAGTCTGAAGGTGGGATCTTCGAGGTACTCGACGACGCCGGTGAGGTCCTCGGCCACCGCGAGCGCGGTGTCGAGCGACCATGCCCCGTTGGGGTCCAGGCGCAGCGGGTGCTCCGGGAAAGCCTGGCGGAGCGCCTTGATTGCCTCGGCCTCCTCCGGTGCGGGGAACGCGCCGCCCTTGAGCTTGAAGGAGCGGAAGCCGCCGTGCTCGAAGAACTTCCGGCCCAACGCCACGACACCGTCCGGGTCGACGACCTCGCCCCACTCGTCGGTCGGCGCGTCGTCGTACCAGTCGGGGTGTGCGCCCCACTTGTAGAACATGTAGCCGCTGTACTCGACGCGGTCACGGACCTTGCCGCCGAGCAGGTCGTAGACCGGCACGCCGAGCACCTTGCCCCACGCATCCAGCGTCGCGCCCTCGAAGGCGGAGATCACACTCAGGCGCTGCTTCTCGGTGGTGAGCAGGCCGCGGTAGCCGCTCGCGTCCGGGTTGGGATCGACGACGCGGTTGTTCACCGGGTGGCGGCCGATCTGCAGGATCGCGTTGATCTGGTCGACGCGGTGGCCGATCAGCTGCTGAGCGAGCTTGCCGGCCAGCTCCAGGTAGGCGGCGTCACCGTAGGTCTCACCGAGACCGGTCACGCCGGAGTCGGTGACGATCTCGACGATCAGACGCGAGGCGTAGGGCTGGTGGACGCCGGCGACGTTCAGGAGCGGTGCGTCCGCGATGAGGATCGGGGTGAGGCGGACGTCGGTAATGGCGGGGGCTGCGGTCATGGTCTCGGTGACCTCTCGTCTTCAGTCGGTACAGGCGGATGATCCGCCAAACGTGCTGTCTTAATAAATGAGGCCGTGTCTCATTCAGTGGGTCTGTGTCTCAACTTAGCAGTGATTCAGGGCACAAGACAAGCCCCAAATGACACTTCACGGAAAGGGCTCCTGCCCTCTACCAGGGAAAATAGCGCAGCACGACGAGCGGTGCGCGTCGTGCGCGTACCGCTCGCCGAGGAGGGTGGTCACTCGTTTTTCGGGAGGGTCAGTCGTCCGTCAATTCGCCCGGGAACGGCCGAGGTGCCGTCCCACAACTCCACGGGCGGCACCGCCGCGGGTGAATCCCGCCATGTGACCAGCCGGAGGAACCTCCTCGATGTCGTCACACGAGACTCGACACCGAGGTTGAGACCGCAGGACCCGACAATGCGGCGGTGGTCCTTCTAAGAATGCGAGTGCGACACTCCGGTTCTGCAGATGGTGCCGCCCGCGTCGCCGTCGAGGATGGCCGAACGGCGGAAAGGTTCCACGCGGCGGCTGCCGATCCCGCCGCTGCGCCAACCGGGTGTGCTGACGGTCGTTCCTTTTCTCGTGTTGTCACGCCCATCCTGCTCCCGCCTCGCCGGGCTCCAAACCGAACTGCGACAGTCGGTTTCGTCGGTTCTATTCGAGGGGCTCGACGTACCCGAGGGAAGCAGAGATTGTGGCCGCTGACTTCTGGACGAGCGGGCCGATGTCGCCCAGCGATCCCTCCATTCGTTCGGCTACTCCGGCCACGCTGATTGCGGCGATCGGCTGGCCGGTGTGATCAAAGATGGCCGCCCCGCAGCAGCAGCTCGACTGATCGAATTCCCGTAAATCTTGGGACCATCCGCGCTGCCGAGTTCGTGCGATCTCCTCGCGCAGCGAGCCGATGCTGGATTCTTCCACCGGGGACAGAGGCGAGCGGACGAGCGCGTCGAGTACGTTCTCGCACTGCTCGCTCGGCAGGGCTGCGAGGTATGCCCGGCCGACGGAGGTGCAGTGAAGCGGGCGGGATGTCCCGAGTTCGGCGGAGACGCCCACCGGGCGGGGGCCGCGTTCGCGGTGGACGAACACCATGGTCAGTTCGTTCGGCACCGCCAGGCTCACGGTTTCCTGTGTGGCGGTGAGGAGTTCGTGCAACGCGGGTACCGCGACGTCCTTGAGGTTGGTGGACGCGACGGCAGCCGAGGCCAGGCGGGCGGCGGCGGGGCCGAGCCGCAGATGCCCTGACTGGTCGTCGACGAGCCATCCGCTGTCGCGGAGGCGTTCGACCAATCGATAGGTCGTGCTACGGCTCAGCCCCAACGCGTCGGCAAGCTCCGGCGTGGTGCAGGAGCGAACCCGAGACAGGTGCGAGAGGATGGCCAGACCCCGGTCGAGAGCGCCTGCTCCAGGGCCTAGCAGTGGGGTGGCAGTTTCTGTCGGTACGGCGACCACGTCCAGACCCATCACGCACTCCTTCAACTCATTGAAAGGGATAGCATCCCACTCAACGAGAATACAGGGAATCTGCTGGTGTGTGGAGGCTCAGCTGCCCCGGTGTCGGGGCGACGACGGGGTTCGACAGTCGGCCGATGGACTCGACCTCCACGTCCACCGTATCGCCCGGGTGCAGGGCCAACCGGGGTGTGCGGAAGTCGCCGCACCCGGCAGGGGTTCCGGTCAAGATGACATCGCCGGGGGAGAGGGTGAAGTACCTCGAGCAGTAGCTGACCAGGTCCGCGATGGGAAAGATCATGTCCGCGGTGTTCCCGTCCTGCACGACGCCTCCGTTGAGCCAGGTTCGGATTCGGAGGTTCTGCGGATCGGGTATCTCGTCCTTGGTGACGACCACCGGTCCGAGTGGGCAGAAGGTGTCCAGGCCTTTGCCCCGGACCCATTGCCCGTCCTCGGCTTGGAGATCGCGCGCGGAGATGTCGTTGGCGGCAGTGTAGCCGAACACGACGTCGAGAGCGCTCTCGGGCGCAACATTGCGACAGCTGGCACCGATGATGACGGCGAGTTCGCCTTCCCAGTCGGCGCGGGTGGTGACCGTCTCGTCGACCACGATCACCTCGGATGGGCCGGTGGAGCTCGACGACAGTTTCGGGAACAGGTACGGCGTGGTGGGGATGTCCCAGTTCATCTCGCGCACCGTGTCGTGGTAGTTCAGCCCGATGCCGAAGATGGTGGGCGGACGGTAGGGCATGACGACCCGTGCATGCTGTGCCTCGAGGGTCGGGCCGTCGAACTCGACGGCGGACGCATCACGGATGACATCGAGGATCGATGCGTCCGCGGCCGACGGGGTCTGCCACCCCGCTCCTCGCTGCCGTGCCAGGAGGGGGCGGCCGTCGTGTTCGATTGTCGCGTACCTCATTTGGTGGCACCTGTGCTCGAGTTTCCGGATGCGATGCCGGAGGGGTTCTGCGCGACGGGGACGTCCACACCGTGGGCCTTCTGGTGGCGGACGAAGATCCACACGATCATGGCACCGAGGACACCGAGGGCCCCTGCCAGGACGAAGGCGCCACTGTAGCTGCTGGTAGCGACGATGAACCCGGTCACCGTCGGTGCGATGATTCCGGAGATGTTCGCCAGGCCGTGCATGAGACCGCCGGCGCTGCCGACGTATTCCTTCGGTGCGGCGTCCTGGATGAGGGTCCAGTATGCGGGGGCCGCGAGCATCAGGAATCCGACAGCGATGGTCATGAGAATGACAGCGCTGGTCGCGGTGCTCGCCGTGCTGGTCACTCCGACGCAGAGGGCGCTGGTGATCAAGCAGGTGACGAGGACGACCTTGCGGGAGAAGAACTGCTTGCCGGTGTGGGTGAAGATGTAGTCGATCAGGTAGCCGCCGCCGAGGTATCCGGCGGCGCCGATGATCCACGGAATTGCGGTGACGATGGACATGTCGCGCAGGCTCACACCCTGGGCGTCGACGAGGTAGACCGGGAACCAGGTCAGGAAGAAGAACAGGATGTAGTTGTAGCAGAACAACGACAGGGCGGTCGCAAGGATCGCCGGCTGGAGAATGGCCTTCCACATTGACGGCTTCTCACCTGTGGCGGTCTGTTCGACGGCGGTTTCCTCGACGGCGTCGGTTTCGTCGATTTCGGCGATCTCACGGTCGCTGACGCGCTTGTTGTCGCGGGGATTGTCGGTGGCGACCAGACGCCAGATCAGCGCCCAGGTCAGGCCGATCAGGGCGATGAGGATGAAGGCGACTCGCCAACCGAATGTCAGGGCCAGGAACCCGACGACCGGACCGGACAGTGCGCCGCCGAGCGGGCCGCCGGCCTGGTTGATGCCGACGGATCGAGCTCGCTCCCGTAGCGGGAACCAGTTGTTGACCATCTTGTTGGCGGTCGTGGAGATGGGGCCTTCACCGATACCGAACAGGGCGCGGGCGATCAAGAGGGTCCAGAAGTTGAACGCCCCTGCCGTCAGTCCGCACATCACGGACCAGAACACCATTGCCCAGACGAAGACCTTCTTCGCGCCGAACTTGTCGGAGAGGACTCCGCCGAGGAAGTTGAACAGTGCGTATCCGACCGAGAAGCTACTGAAGATCAGGCCCTTCTCGACATCGGTGAGGTGGAAGTCCTCGGTGATGAAGGGCATTGCGACGGCGAGTGCCGAACGGTCCATGTAATTGATCACCATTGCGGCGGTGAGCATGACCAGGATCGTCTTGCGGAAATTCTTCTGCCGGGGCTGCCCCTGCGTCGGGGCCTCCGTGGAATGTGTCGTCATGGTTTCGCCTCCCAGCGTAACGAAATGGATAGGGCGAGAGGGGCGGTGGATCCGCGCTGTGCTCTCGGTGTGTCTGGCCGACAGCCGAGAGAAGATGCGCAGTCTGTGGTCTGTGCCGCTCTCGGTGGGTGTAACCTCTGCCTTGCGTCCCAATCAATGGGAGGCTATCGTATTGAATGGGACTTGGATGGTGGAAACATTAGCGCATAGTGGTCTACACCACAATTCCGACCTCAACCACTAGGACGAGGTACTAACCAGCAGGACACCCCGGTGGGGGTGGAAGCGAGGATCAAGTGACCAGGAAGCAACCGGGATGGCGAGCTCCGACATCCGATACCGGCTATGGGCAACTCGCGGGACGGGTCGCCTTGGTCTCCGGTGCCGGCCACAACATCGGCGAAGCCATTGCCAGACGGTTCGCCTCCGAAGGCGCGGCGGTGGCGGTGGCCGACATCAACCTGGCCTCTGCCACGCGGGTTGCTGAAGCCATCGTCGCCGCCGGTGGTCGCGCCTTCGCTGCGGTCGGCGACCTGTCGTCCATCGAGGGCGTCGACCAGGTCTTCGACGAGGTGGAGCGGCATCTGGGTCTTGTCGATGCTCTCGTCAACAACGCGTACGCCAGGGTCGGGGAAACCAGTTTCGAGCCGTTCCTCTCGGTGGATCCGGCCGATTGGCAGCGATTCGTCGCCGCGAACACCACCATGTTCTTCGCCTGCGCTCAGCGCGCCGCGCGGAGCCTGGCGTCGGCCGGACGGCAAGGAACCATCGTCAATATCAGCTCCCACGGAGCCGCCCGAGCGCACCGCCAACACATCCCCTACGACTCGGTGAAGGGCGCGATGGAATCGTTCACTCGGGCCGTCGCGGTGGACCTGGCGCCCTGGGGGATTCGTTCCAACTGTGTCCGGCCCGGATCGATCGCCGTCGACAGCGAACAGATGAACTGGGACGCCGCCGACAGCGTCGACGACGTGCGAAGCAGCCAGATCCCGATGGGTCGTCCTGGATCGATCGACGATGTGGCCAGTGCCGTGCTGTACCTGACGTCGAAAGAATCCGCGTACGTCACCGGACAGGTCTTCAACGTCGACGGGGGCATGTCGGTGCAGGCACGCGCACCCCAGGTCGAACCTGGCGTGGTCGCAAGTCCGTCGACGTTGACGAACTTCCCGCCGCGCTTGCAGAACGATCTGGCGCATCACTGATGTCGGTCGATCTGCGTACTCCTGTGCAGCCGCGGGCGGTCCAACGAAAGACCGCGCTGGTTACCGGCGCCGAATCCGTGTTGAGCCGGGACATCGCGTGTGCGTTGGCCCGAGACGGCATCACCGTTGCCGTCCAGGGCTACTCACCCGCACACGTGGACGAGACGGTGCAGACCATCACCGACGACGGTGGCAGTGCTCTGGCCGTGGGGTCGGACCTGACCGTCGAATCCGAAGTCGATCAGGCGTTCAACCGGATCGAAGAACGCGGCCCGATCGACCTGCTCGTAAACAACGCGTCGTTACCCGGACCGGAATCCGCCACTCGCCCATTCCTGGAAGTGCGCTCACAGGACTGGCGACGATTCACCCAAGACAATCTCCTCGTTCTCCACCTGATCAGCCACAGAGTGGCTCGCACGCTGAAGCAGGCCCGCCGACGCGGCGCTGTGGTGACCGTGTTCGGCGAGAACGAAGCGGCGCGATCGGACCACGCGCACCATTTCCTGCGGGCAATCGTCGGTGCCTTCACCCGCGGTGTCGCAGACGATCTGATGCGTAACAACATCTGTGTCAACGCAGTACGAGCGGGGGCGAACACCGACCCACAGCTGACTACCGCCATGGCACTCGATTTGCTGCAGAAACGCATCCGGGCACGTGGTCGACACCGGCTCCACGGGCGCGGACACCCGTGAATCCACCACTACGACCATTCCCCTTCCCTCCGAACCAATCTCGAGAAAGGCACGACCCGTGACCAGTGATCGAAACCCTGAGCGACTCGACCCCGCGATGCTCGACAAGTACCGCAGAATCAGTACCGCCACCCTGGCGACCCGGTTGTTCGCCGTCGGGCTGCGTCAGCAGTACTTGGTGGGGGTGAGCCCCCTGAACCCGGACATAGACGGGTTCGTCGGCGAAGCGTGCACGATGCGCTTCATCCCCGCCCGCGAAGACATCGACACCCTCGAAGGTCTCTATGGCGCCGACAACCTTCAGTGGAAGGGCGTGGAAGCACTCGAGAAAGGTCAGGTGCTGGTCATCGACAGCCGCAGTGACATCAATGCCGCGTCGGCGGGCGACATGCTCGTCACCCGTGCAATGCACAAGAAGGCCGCCGCCGTCATCACCGACGGCGCGTTCCGCGACGGCTACGTCATCAAGGACATTCCGATCCCGACCTACAGCCGGGCCATAACCTCCACCTCCAGGCTGTCGAACTTCCACGTCGCAGACTTGCAGGTGCCGATCGGCTGCGCCGGCGTCGCCGTCTACCCGGGCGATCTCCTCGTCGGCGACCGCGACGGCGTCATCGTCATCCCCCGCCACCTTGCCCCCGAAATCGTCGACGAAGCCCTCGAACAGGAAGAACTCGAGGCCTATCTGCACACCCGCGCACGTCAGGGCGAGCCGCTGCTCGGCGGACTCTACCCACCGAGCGAAAAGACCAAGGGCGAATACCGGCAGTGGAAGGCCGCCCAGAACGCCGCGTCGAACAGACAGATCGCCACGGATGGAGTACTGCGGTGACCGCCTTCACCCACCTGGACCGCGACATCCAGCGCAAGCAGATGGAATCGACCATCCGGACATACTTCGACGGCTGCAACGAGGCAGACGTGGAAAAGATGGCCGCCACGTTCGCACCCGAGGCGGTGCACTACTTCCCACCCGGCCTGGACGGACCCTGGGTAGGAAACCGCACCATCGCCGAGAACTGGCGACGACTGACCCTCACCATCGGATCGGCCTGGACGATCGACCGGTTGATCGCAGAACCCGAATCCCTGCAGGCCGTGATCGAATGGACCCACTACAAGACGCGTCCGGGCGGATTCCTCCGCGGCGACGAATGGTACAAGTTCGACCCCGAAACCGGTCTGATCACCGAGATCCGCGCCTTCTACGCCTCGGCACCGGACGGCCGTGAGAAGGTGGAACTGCAGGGTTACGACTACGCAGCGCAGGGCTATCACCTGCAATGCCCGGTCGAGCGGCCGCATCCCGACGCCGAGTACGCCGCCCGATGAGCCCCGACCGCCCGACGGTCGACCGGGTCGAGACCTTCCCCCTCGAGGCCGTGCTGCCCGACGGTGGCTACGGCGCCTCGAAGGTGCTGCTGCCGGCGCGGGTGTGCACGATCGTGAAAATCACTACCTCCGACGGGGTCGTCGGGTGGGGGGAGAGCTTCGGCCCGCCCAGGCTGACCGCGCCGCACCTGGACGCCTACGCCCGCACCCTCGTCGGGCGCCCGGTCGACGCCCGTGAATCGTTCCTGCTCGATGCGCTCTCGGCCGGGTACCAGTTCACCTCCGGCGGTCTGCACGTCGCCGCCCTCTCCGGACTCGACATCGCCCTGTGGGATGCACAGGCCCGGGCCTTCGGTGTTCCGGTGGGCCGGCTGCTCGGCGGGGTCGTCCGCGACAGTGTCCCCGCCTACGCATCCACCGGATACATGACTGCCACAAGGGATCCGGGACTGTTCCGCGACCAGATTCAGCAGGTCGCCGCCGAGGGCTTCACCGCCGCGAAGGTCAAGATCGGATCGGGGCTGGCCGAGGACCGGGAGCGAGCCCGGATCACCCGTGAGGTCCTCGGCGACAAGGGCACTGTCATGGTGGACTACAACGCCAATGCCACCGTCGATGTCGTGACACGGTCGCTGGCGGGCATCGTCGACCTCGACCTGTACTGGGTCGAGGAGCCGCTGCCACCGGACGATCACACCGGCTGGGAACTCGTGCGCCGCCTCGGGGTTCCGATCGCCGCAGGTGAATCGCTGTACACGCGCTTCGGGTTCCGGGATGTCATCGCGCAGCGCCGAGTGGACATCGTGCAACCGGATGTCACCAAATGCGGCGGCTTCACCGAGGCCAAGGCGATCGCACAGAACGCGACCGCATGGAACCTTCGCGTCTCACCGCACTGCTGGGGGACGGGGTTGTCACAGGCCGCGACGCTGCAACTGCTGTCGACCCTGCCGAACGCACCGTTCGGTCGGACCGGCGCCCCCGTGCACTACCTCGAGTTCGACCGAGGTCACAACCCCCTGCGCGAGGGCGTCCTCACCGAACCCATCCGAACCCTCGACGGACGAGTCGCCGTGCCGGGCGGGCCCGGCCTCGGTGTCGAAGTCAACGAAGACTTCATTCGCAAGACAGCGCTCGACGACTATCGCGTCGATGCCCGCATCAGTCAACGCTAGACCGAAGTTACTGCTATGAGAACGAGCGAACCCCCGGTTGAGCTGGGGGTTCGTGGTTTTCGGTTGTGGTTGTTCTGGCTACCTGACCGTGTGGGG
>NZ_JBHXWI010000095.1:0-28391 GCF_042671975.1 Rhodococcus sp. NPDC127593
GCTCGGGCGGATACTTCCTCGTTCCCATGATGTCCTTCCTCGGTCTCCACATAAAACCTGGTTCGGAAGTGTCCGGAGAAACGGGGGAGGCTCAGTTCCGCGGCCGCGGCCCATGGACCACGCCCGTGGTGCGCAACTTTTCCGGGTGTTGGTGACGATTCTGGGCAGATGGCGGTTGGTCGCGCTGTTTGGTGCTGCGGCCACTTTCCTCGGGGGGTATGTCAGCGTCTTCACCACCATCTCGCTGGTGGGCCCGCCGTCGGTTGCCGAAAACCCCGAGGCCTTGCAGGTGCTGCGCTTGATCACCGTGCCGGCGCTGCTCGTCATTCCATTTCTGGGTCGAGTGTTGCGGCGGTGGCGACCGGCCCGCCGGGGCGCGGCGGCGTTGGGTGTGGCGGCGATGTCCGTGGCCGCCGGATCGATGTCGTCGGACTCCCTGACGGCATTGTCGATCACGGTGCCGCTGCTCGTGGCGGCCGTCTCCGTCACGGCGTCGGCCATCGTCGAATCACTTCTAGCGCAAATACGTCCGGAAGAAACGGGCGGTGCAACGGCACTATACGGATCCTTCACCTTTCTCGGTGCCAGCGCCGGACCTGCCCTCGCCTCGGTGGTCAGCCCGTGGGGTTTCCGGATCGGCATGCTTGTCGCAGCCATCTGGCTCGCCATCGGGGCCGGCTTGATCCTCGCCTCTTCCGCGGGAACCGCGGCCCGCCGATCGATTCAACACAGCACCGAGGGTGCGGTGTCATCCCTACGGTAACGGGCTCACGGCAGGCTGGCATCAGCCGCGAGCGCGGCCAACAGGAAGTCGCGTGGAACGTCCGACGACAGCGGCGGCGGATCGGTAGGCGGACGGCCGTTGTCGACGATGTGCCGGAGGGTGTCCATGACGTGTACGCCCCCATCGGCGAGAAAACGCACCAACCCGGCCTTCGAGCATCGAACTACTACCCCGGTGAGCACATTTCGGGCCTCTGCGCTGCGGCCGGATGCGGCGAGGCAGCCGGCGAGCAGCCGGCGGGCTCGCAGTGCGGCCCGGTGGCGTTCGCTGTCCGCCAGGCGGTCCGCCCACTCTCCCGCCCACTGACATGCGAGGCCCGCATTCGCCGACGATCCGGTTCGCACCAACCGCCGGATTGCCGCCTCCTCCTCGTTCTGCGCGATCACCCCATCGAGACCGGACACCTGCTCCGCCCGTTCGGCGTAGGTGAGATCCGCAGGTTGTGAGACACCTGAGGACGGCAGGACAAGGTCCAGGCGCGCCGCTTCGTTGACGATGGCGCTGTAGAGCCTCGGCAGATGCATCTGCGTGGAGAATCGTGCTCCCTCGTCCAGTCGTTGGACCGCCGCCTGCCGGTCGCCCCGAAGCGCTTTGATCCGGGCTCCGACGACGTACCGGGCGATCTTCAAATCGACGGCGCCCGCGTGCGGTCCGAGATCGTATCCGTCGTCGATTAGCCGCTCGGCCTCGACAATCTCGCCCCTTTCGTACAGAACTTCACCGAGGAGCCCGCCAGCTAACCGAGCTGTGTAGGACCGACGTCCATCCACTTGCTGAGCGATCTTCATCGCGGTCCGGAAACTCGACTCCGCCAAGTTCACATCGAGTTGCTCGAAGGCGGCTATACCGACCCAGCAGTGTCCGTGCACCGAGTTGTACGGTCCGTTGTTCCGCTGGTGATACGTTGCGGCCCACTGCTGGAGGGCGTGGGCAGCGCGGTAGTCCGCCCGGCAGATCTTCGCGAACGTCGCGACGTTCGCCGCGACGGATACGACCCATGGCCTGAGGTCATCGGGGTGATCGAGACACTGACGCACCAAGTCGTCTATGCGAGAGGCTCGGTCGGCGCGCAATTCCACGACTGCTCTGATCACCGACGCTTCGGCAGCCAGCGCGGAGGACTCCGCGTCGTCGAGGTGGATGAGCGCTGCATCGACGCGGTCGAGTGCTTGCAGAGCGGGGTCGGGGTTGTAGAGCAGGATGTTTGACCACGCGGCGGCGAGCTGCAACCGCGGATTCGATATTGTGCTGTCGGTCGGCAGCTTGTCGACAAGTCCACGCAACGTCGACATCTGCGAGTGCTCGAGCAGATTCGTCCCGTCGCGTTCGACCAGTTCCACCGCACCGGCCGTATCACCGGCACGCAGTGAGTGATCGACCGCTTCGCTGAGGAAGTGGTGCTCGGCGAACCAGGTGGATGCGGATCGATGCAACTGCGTCGATCGCCCGGGAAAGTCGGTGTCGAGGCGGCCCCGCAGGAATTCGGCGAACATGTGGTGGTAACGGAACCAGTGTCCTTCGTCGTCGACTCGGCGCAGGAACAGGTCGCGCTCTTCGATCCGCTCGAGCATCGCCTGACCGCGGCGCACGTCGGTCAGGGTTGAAGCCAGGTCGGCGCAGATGCGGTCGGGGATGGCGGTGGCCAGCAGAAATGCGCGCGTGTCGGTGTCGATGGAGTCGAGGACGTTCTCGGCGAGGAAATCCCCGATCGCTTGGTGGCGGCCCGAGAGGTGGGCGATGAACTGGGTGGGGTCCGCGGAGGAGCGCAGGGAGATCGACGCCAGCTGTATGGCGGCGGCCCAGCCGTCGGTCGACCTCGCCAGGTTGGCGATGTCGACTGTTGCCAAATCCAGTCCCGACGTTTCGGTAAGGAAGTTTTGTGTTTCTTCTTCGTCGAATCGTAATGCTGCCGAATCGATCTCGACGAGTTCGTCGTGAACGCGCATCCGGCTCATCGGCAGTCCTGTTTTGGCGCGACTGGTCACGATGACCTGGATGTGGTGGCAACCGTTGTCCAGTAGGTACGTCAGAGTCGCCACACTCGAGGGATCCGAGACCCGATGCCAGTCGTCTATGACGAGGGCCAGGCGTTGGTCTTGGTCGTGCAGTGTGTTGATCAACGTTGTCAGCACGTGCGGGCACGCGTGGTCACCGTGCGCTTCGAAGGTGTCACGCAATTCGGTCGCCAAGTCCGGCAATGGAGTGGTGACGGCTTCGATGAGATGTGCGAGGAACCAGAGGGGATTGTTGTCGTCTCGGTCGATGGTCAACCATGCGGTGGCGATGTTCTCATCGGCGAGCCGGCGGAGCCACTGCGCCGCGGCGGTGCTCTTTCCGTAGCCGGTGGGTGCGTGGATCACGGTCAGGCGCCGCCGTCGATCGGTGTGGAGGGCCTGCATCAGGCGGGCACGGGTGACCAGGATTCGGCTCGGTGGTGGTGGTCGGAATCTGGTCGAGGGTGTGGGAGGTGCCGAGTACCGACCGGAGTGTGTCGGGGTCCGCAAGTGCGGTGCCGGGGATCGGAACCCGGACGCTGGTGACGTGTATTCCGGATCGGCACTCAATTCTGGCGCGATCCCCTCGGGTGCGCTTCGCTCGACGTTGTGGTGGGCGCGGCGTAACTGGTTTGCAAAGTCGGCAGCCGAGCGGGGACGGTTGCCGCGATCGCGGGCCATGGCGTGCTCGATCGTGGTGCGGAGCTCCTCGGGGATGCCTTCCTGCCAGTCGCGTAGCACGGGGCCGGTCGGACTGGTGACGCGCCGGAACTGGGCGATCAGAGGCTCTCCGCTGCGCCGCTCGAAGGCTGCGTGCCCGGTGAGCGCGCAGAACAGGGTCGCTCCGAGGCTATAGATATCGCTGGCCGGGCTGGGGGGATCCCCGAGCAGCACGTCGGGGTCGGTATAGGCGGGTGATCCGGTCACCACACCGGCCGTGGTCTCGAATCCGCCGGTAATGCGGGCGATGCCGAAATCTGTCAGCTGCGGCTCTCCGAAGGTGTCGATCAAGATGTTCGCGGGTTTGATGTCTCGGTGCAGGACGGATTGCTGGTGGGCCGCCTCGAGCGCGCCGGCCACCTCGATACCGAGGTGCAGGACACGGGTCCAGGGAATCGGACCCGACGCGATCAGTGCCTGGAGGGAGCCAGGCTCGTGGTAATGCATGACGAGGTACGGGCGGCCGGTGCTCGTCGTTCCGACACGATAGATCGTGACGATGTTGGGGTGCCCGCACAGGCGTCCCATTGCTTTCTGCTCACGGAGAAAGCGGGCCACACCTTCCGGGTCGTGATAGGTGGTGAGCACCTTCACCGCGACGACGCGATCGAGAGTCCGCTCATCGCAGCGGTACACCACCCCGAAGCCGCCCCGTCCGATCTCGCTGGCGCACTCGAATCCCTCCGCCGCCAGCTCCGCGGCGATCTCTGAAGTCTCGTCACGCTGTGTTGCCCCCGGATCGGTCTCGGCCATCTACAACCTCGAACCGGCACCTGGCGCCTTGAAACGGCTCATCACCCACCTCGCCTACTGAATCGAGGATAATCTGGTCGCCGACCGACCTGGCGCCGAACGCGGTCAATTGCACGCCCGATGACCGAAGTAGTGGCCGAGTAAGGTGTCAGGCAGAATTCGCAGCCTCGTCCGAGGCACTGCCCGTCCTCCCCCACCCCCCTATGCGGGTGGCCGCTTGCCATCGAATCGAGGGCCCTAACCATGTCAGCCTTCCACTCGAAAACAGATATCGCTCGCAGCGCCGCATCTCCCGAAGGCCGGCGACCTGCCATCGAGGCCTGTGTCGACCTCGACGCCGTCTCCCGGAACACGAGAGCACTGACCGCTCGGGCCGGGACGGCGCCGTTGATGGCGGTAGTCGAGGCTGACGCGTACGGCCACGGTGCGGTGCCGGTCGCGGCCACCGCCTTGGCGGCTGGAGCGCGGGAACTGGGGGTTCGGACGATCGCCGAAGGGTGCGCCCTTCACCGGGCCGGTATCGGCGCCCCAGTCCTGGCGTTCGCGCCCGTACAAGGGATCGGGGACGACTGTCTCGATGCGGGAATCCGAACCGGCATCGCAGTAACGGTTGAATCCGCCGATCAGGTGGCGGCCGTGACGGCGGCGGCACGGCGAGGAACAACTGCGACGGTCCAGGTAGCCGTCGACTGCGGTCGTTCCCCCCACCGGGTCCCGCACTGGGCAGATCTGCTCCGGTCGCTACGCGCCGCTCAATCGGAGGGGATAGTGCACGTTCGCGGCATCTACTCCTCGACCGGCGGCGACACGAATGCCGACGCTGTGATGGATCGACACCGCGACCGTTTTCTCGAATACTTACAGTCCGCACGCGCGGCCAGTGTGACCTTCGATTCCGCCCATCTCGCCGGCGCACACACGCTGAGGCGCAATGACTTGCACTTCGACCTGGTCCGCGCCGACCTCGGTCTGTACGGCGTCGCGCCGACGGGTTCTGCCCTCGAAGCGGAACTGGTTCCGGCCCTGACCTTGTCGGCGGAGGTGGCGCTGGTGAAGAAGATCGCGGCGGGCGACGGCGTGTCGTACGGGTTCCGGTGGGTGGCAGAGAGGGACTGTTCGATCGCACTGCTGCCTGTGGGGTACGCGGACGGGATTCCGCGTGCACTGGGTGGCCGTATGTCGGTGCTGCTGGGCGGCAGGTGGCGACCCCAGGTCGGGCGGGTGTGCATGGATCAAATACTGGTCTACCTCGGGACGAACAACGATGTCGCGGAGGGAGATCGCGCGGTGTTGTTCGGGGGAACTGTGGGCGGCACCGCGGGGGCACAAGAGTGGGCGCACGCGCTCGGGACGACACCGGATGAGATTCTCGGCGGGCTGCGTGGTCGGATCGAGTGGCGTTATGTCGGTGGCGCGCCGGGCACCCCCGGCGCATAGCTCCGCGGATGTGCTATCCGCGGAGCTATCCGCATCCACGGAACTATTCGTGGGTGCCGGTCAGTTGTCGTGACGCACCGAGTCGGGAATCCCGGTCGGTATCGGCCGGGAGCTGGTCGGCATCGTCGATCGCGCATGGTCTCCTGCTGAGCGCGATCGTCGAGACGGCCCCAGCCACGCTCCAGAGTGCGAGCCAGGTACAGATCAGCCAGGTGGAGTGTGTCCAGCTGTAGAACAGCGTCGCCATGAACGGGGCGGTGCCGCCGATGACGCTGACTGACAGCGCCTGACTCAACGCGACGCCGCTGAACCGGACATCGACACTGAATCGCTCCGCGAGGAAGGCCGGCTGCGGGGCTTGCAGTGCCGAGTGCACAACCGCCAGCATGAAGGTGATACCCAAGAACGCGGCCCAGCCCGACCCGGTGTTCATCAGCCCGAACAAGACGAAACCTCCGAACAGCGCGGTGACGCACCCGGTCAGAATAACGGCACGGCGGGAGAACCGATCACTCAGATGACCGGATACCGGCAGACTGATCAGATAGACGAGCGAGGCGGCGAGCAGCGCATTGAGCATCGTGGTGCGGCTGAGGTCCAAGACTGTGGTGCCGTAGGAGACGGCGTAGGTGGAAACCAGATAGAACAGTATCCCTCCAGGGGCGATAACGCCCGCAGCCAGAGCGACTTCCCGCCATTGATTGCGCAGCAGTGAACGCACCGGGGTGCTTTGCTGGGCCGATGCGGACTGCAGTGCGGTGAAGTCCGGAGTTTCCTCGACGCCGAGACGAATGAACATCGAGATGGCGAAGAGGACGCCGCTGAGCAGGAACGGGATCCTCCATCCCCAGGTGTCGAAAGCGTCGCCGGAAATGTGATCACTGACCGTGATGGCGATGGTCGACAACAGGAGTCCACCGGGCACCCCCATCTGGACGGTGCTGCCATACAGCCCGCGCCGGTGCGGAGGTGAATGCTCGACAAGCATCAGTGCCGCTCCACCCCACTCCCCGCCCATCGCGATGCCTTGCACGAATCGGAGGGTGACCAGCAGGAGCGGCGCAAACCAGCCGACTTGCTCGAATGTCGGCAACACGCCGATGAGAACCGTCGCGGTGCCCATCATCAACAGCGAGACCACGAGCGTCTTGCGCCGGCCGACCTTGTCACCCATTCCACCGAAGAGAACGCTGCCCAACGGCCTAGCCAGGAACCCGACCGCAAAGGTCGCGAAGGAGGCGAGGGTCCCCGCCAGCGGGCTGTATGACGGAAAGAACAGCGGTCCGAACACGAGGGCTGCGGCGGTCCCGTAGAGAAAGAAGTCGTAATATTCGAGGGCGGTGCCGGCGAATCCTGCTGCGGTAACCCGCAGCATCTTTGTGGTGGAGCGTTTTTTAGACACGCTCATGATGGTTCCTCCAGAGAAAACAGTAAACGTGAGGGATGGGCCACGGCGACGTGGTCCACGGTGGCTGGAGTCGAGCGACACTCATGCGGATAGCTCGCCGTCGATCACCAGTTCGGCGCGGCGCCGAATGACGAAGCCGTTCGACGGGAGAGCAGGTAGTCCACGGATGCTCAAGATCTGAACTGCTGGGTCTACCACCGCGGTAGGGCCTCTAGGAAAGTGGTCAGCGCCGTTGTCACGGCGTCGGGGTTCTCCTCGGTCACCAAGTGACCCGCGCCGGGGATTCGGGCGAAAGCCGATCCCGGTATCCGGGCATGCATCCGTTCGGCTGCGGCGACGTCGATGCCGTTGTCGTCCTCACCGTGCACGATGAGGGTCGGAATCTGTATCTCGGACAGTCGGGAAAGGCGTTCACTCTTGCCGATCCACGAGTTGTACTCGCCCCATACCGACCGCGACGATCTCGTCCGCCACTTGCGCACCCACCGATCGATCAAGTCGGGACGGTTCGCGATGGCCTTCGGGCCGAAGATGATCGGAACAAAGGTCTGTGCAAAGCTCGCGGAGATCGGCTCTTCGCTCTTCATGGGCCTGAACACTTCGGCGAACTGAGCCTTCTCCTCGCTGGTGTAGGCGTCTGCCATCGTGTCCATCAGGACCAGCCCGGCCAGCCGATCCGGGTACTTCAGGGCCAACTCGATCGCCATGAAACCGCCCACCGACATTCCCACCAGTACGAATCGGTCGACTCCTGCTCGGGCAGCGACCTCCAGACAATCGGTGACCAGGGAGTCGAGGTCGTATTCAGTGCCGTATTCCGACGTTCCAGCCCTGCTGGTGTAGGCGATGGTTCGGTAGCGATCGGCCAGAGCAGCGGTTTGCTCGGCGTACATGGTCCGGTCCAGGAGCGTGCCGTGGCTGAAGAGCACGGCTGGGCCGTGCCCATGGTCTGTGACGTCGAAATCGTTCATCGGCTCTTTCCTTCGGACCAGTGCGTCGTGTAGCTCGGCCGGAGGCCGGTGGGGAGAGTCGGGGAGAGGGCGTTCGACCACGGGGGCGCAAGGCTCCGGTTGGTTCCGTTTGCGCGGCAACGCATGTCAGTGCACCAGGTCTTCGAGGTTGGAGTTGAGTGCCTTCGGCCGGGGGACCATCCACAGGCCGATCAGCGCGATCAGCGGTAGAACGGCACCGAAGACGATGACCAACACATTCCAGCTGTAGATGGTCAGCAGAGGGGCGACGATGAGCGCGAGAGTCCCGTAGCTGGTCCACAACATGCCCGAACCCCATGCTCCGCCCGTGCCACGAATACGCGTGGGAAAGGCTTCCTGGAGAAAATTCGAGGACCCGCCCCAGAGACCGATGGTGATCAAGACGTACACGATGAACCAGGGCACGATCGTCGACGGTGTCGCCAGGTACACCATGAAGATTGCGCATACGGATCCGAGCACCCCGACGGCGGTGAGGGTGTAGTGGGCACCCTTGCCCCGTGTGACGAAACTGGCGGCGAGGATGGTGACGATCCCGAGCCAGTTTGCCCAGGTGATTGCCCGGTTGGCCTCGAGGAACGAAATGTCCTTACCCTGCAGGAAGCTCAGTCCGAAGTAGGACATGATGGCGTATTGGGGCACGATGAAGAGGAAGAACAGGGTCACCCCGATGGTGCGGCGACGCATATCGGCCGCCCACAGCTGGGAGAGTACACTTTTCTCCGTCTTGGCGACGTCGATGTGGAACCTGCTCGCCCCAGTTCGACGGGCATGCTGGAGATCCTGGAAGTGCGGTGTTTCCTTGATGACGAAGGAGACGGCGATACCGAAGGCCAAGGGGAGTATGCCGACGATCCAGAACACCGCCCGCCATCCCATGCTGGCGGCGATGTGTTCGGAGAAGAAGGCCGATGATCCGAATCCGATGGCCCACCCCACTGGTACGGTCCCGGTCATCCATCCGCGATGCTTCGCGGGTACCGATTCCGCAATGAGGACGGTAGCCAGTCCCCACGAGACATAACCGATGGTTGCAATCGACCGTAGAATTCCGAATGATGCTGTGTTCCAGGCGAATCCAGTAAGAATAGTGAACGCCGAGCAAATCGCGATAGCCGCTACGAAGAGCGGTTTACGTCCGAATCGGTCCGTCAATGGGCCGATGAGGAACATGGCGATGACACCGCAGGTGAAGAATCCGCCTGCATAGATGTATCCGACGGCACTGTCGGAGAAACCCAGGCTCTGTTGGACGAGGGGGTAACTGGTGGGGAAAATTGCGGCGTCGGCCGCGATGGTCGCATAGCCGAGCACCCCCAGCACCATGACAGCCCAGTGATAGGGCCGCAGCCGATCATCCGCGGCAAGAGTGGCGGTTGGTGGTCTTTCGCGCAAACCGTCGTCGTCAACGGCAATTTCTGTCATGGGGTCTCCTGGTGACGTCAAAGGGGCTCAAGGAGGAGCGAGATCGCGCAGTGGCGTGCGCCACATAGTTTGCGGGTTTTTGCATCACTTATCAAGTTTTGTGCCGTTTTCGGCAAGACATTCCCCGAAGCACTCTCTCAGAATGGCTTTTACCTGCGTCTATATGGGGAAAGGTCTTCCGAACGTGTCACCACGACATCGTTGAGGAAGGATAGATTTGATACATTCGAGGAGCGCCCGAGCATTGAAAGAGGAGCAAGTGTCGACAACCCTTCCCGATCGTGACCGCTGCCATTCGCGGAACGAGGCAGTTCTCGGCGCCTCCGGGTGGCTCGCTGTCCACCGTGCCGTGACGGCACTGCGATCAGATGGGCTGGATGACCGCGCGGCCCGTGGCGCAGCTCTCGACATCCTCGGCCAGCTGATCGCCGTTCCGTGCGACACCGATGACGGGGGCGCTGGAACGCGCGGCGCATCATTGAGCGGTCGAGAACGCGACGTGCTCGAGTGCCTGGTCGACGGCTCGTCCAACCGAGAAATCGGACAGCAGCTCTACATTGCCGAGAGCACCGTGCGCTTTCATGTGAGCCACATCCTGCGCAAGCTGGGCATGCGGACACGGGCGGAAGTCATTGCGCTCGTCTTGAACCAGCGGCGATTCGACTACCCGATTTACTGACAAGGCGGACGCCCGCCAGCGCCAGGGCCATTTCTTCTCGTCGTCGACGGGGAAGTCCGGTGATCCCGGCCACTGACTGGTCTTTCGCCTGCCGTTAGTCGTCGTCGGCGAGGATCCCATCGCGCTTGAGCTTGGCGATCACGTACTCCCCCTCGAACTGAACGTGTTCGCGCGATGCAGCGTCTGCCCCTGCCCCGTCCCCACGCTCCAAAGCGTCCAGCATCTTCTGGTGACTCCGATTGGCTTCGGGACTCGCACCGGGGGGTGCCTCGTATACGGCCCGTGGCAGGTTCTTGGCAAGCTGCCGCAGCACCGACAGTAGGCGCCGGCTGCCACCCGTTTGGTTGATGAGGGCGTGGAACTCCCAGTTCAGGTTGTGAAGAAGCTCAGGATCGTCGCTCTTCTGCATGAGTTCGTGCAGCTCATGCAGCCGTGCAAGCGTTGGCTGGGTGATCCGGGATGCGGCGCGGCGCGATGCGAGCCCCTGCACCATTCCGTAGATCCGGTAGTGATCGTCGATGTCCTCGCGCAGGATGGGAACGACGAAGGAACCACGATGCGGTTCGGAGTCGATCAATCCCTCGGCTTCGAGGGCGATGAGCGCTTCCCGAACCGGCAGGCGACTGACCCCGAGATCTTTGGCGATTTGGTCCTGGGGCACTCGCTGCCCCCTGATCAGAGACCCGTCGAAGATCATCGTCTTGATGTAGTCGACGACCTGACCACTCATGTTCCGCCGCAGAACCTGAGGACGAGCGTCCTCACGTCGGCCACCGTTCCGTGCAGCACTGCTCGGCACATCGATTCCGGCGTCGAACGCTGTCATATCGACTCCCCTTATTTGATCAATCATCAACACTGGCTAGTGTAGCGCGGTCCGCCGACACAGCGTTACGTCATAAGCCGACAGCTTCTCCCACTAACAGTGGCACCAGATAAATAGCCCTGAACAGCCTCTCTTCTGCCTATGTGCCGCCGAGGCGGCGGAAGGGCCGCGTGTCGGACGCGCTGGGCGGTTGGGCGGACTCGACTTGAAGCACCTCGATGACGTAACGTGAGTCACACCTGATGTATCACATATCCATTGAGAGGCACGATGACAATCACCGCATCGACTGATCACCTTCTGTCCTCCGCTGTCGTCGAGCGTCTGAAAACCGCTCCGCACGTTTTCATCGACGGCGAACGACGCTCAGCGCTCAGCGGCGAGGAGATACCCGTCTTCGACCCGGCAACCGGCCGCCAGATCGCGGTTACGGCCTCCGGAGGAGTGGACGATGTCGCCGCCGCGGTCGATGCCGCCCGGCGCGCGTTCACCGAGTCCGCCCCGTGGCGGCAGATGAGTCCACTGGACCGCGGACGCATCCTTCATCGCATCGGCGATCTGATCTACCAGCACGCCGACGACTTCGCCCAGCTCGAGGTCCTCGATGCGGGGAAGGTTCTCGGCGCAGCACGAAACATCGATGTCGAGTTCGCCGCGCGGGCGTTCCACTACTACGCCGGCTGGCCCACCAAGATCGTCGGTTCGACCGTCCCGGTGTCTCATCCCAACATTCACCTACGCACCGAACGCGAACCGGTCGGAGTGGTGGGCGCGATCACCGCGTGGAACTTCCCACTTCTGCTGTGCGGTTGGAAGATCGGTCCCGCCTTGGCGTCCGGGTGCACGATGGTCCTCAAGCCTTCCGAGGAAACACCCCTGTCGGCGCTGTGGCTGGCGGAGCTGGCCATCGAGGCCGGACTGCCTCCCGGCGTGCTCAACGTCGTGCCGGGCACAGGCGGCACCGCTGGTCAAGCACTGGTCGCCCATCCGGGGGTCAATAAGCTCACATTCACCGGTTCGACGAAGGTCGGCAAGCGCATCGCCCGTCAAGCCGCAGACGACGTCAAACGGGTAACCCTGGAACTGGGCGGCAAGTCCGCCAACATCATCCTCCCCGACGCCGATGTAGAGGAGGCGGTGACCGGTTCTGCGGGTGGCATCTTCTGGCACTCCGGCCAGACCTGCAGTGCCCCATCCCGTTTGTTCGTTCATAAGGACATTCACGACGAGGTAATCGAACAGCTCACCTCGATCGCAGGGCAGTTGAGGATTGGACACGGAATCGACGAGGGCGTCGACTTCGGGCCCCTCGCCAACGGTGCGCAACTCGAGCGCGTCCAGGGATACGTCCAACGTGCAAAGGACGAGGGCGCCACGGTCTATCAGCCCGCGCAGGTTCCCGCCGATCTGACCGGACACTTCTACCCCCCGACGATCATCGCCAACGTGACCGACGACATGGAATGTGTCCGCGAGGAGATCTTTGGTCCGGTCCTCGTGGTTCTTGCCTTCGACCACATCGACGAGGTCATCGAACGAGCAAATGCCAGCGACTACGGCTTGGCCGCGGGTATCTGGACGAAGAACGTGAACACCGTCCAGACGATGACACGCCGACTGCAGGCCGGGACCGTCTACGTCAACGGCTGGGGTTTGACCGATCCAGCAGCTCCCTTCGGTGGGTACCACCAGTCCGGCTACGGCCGTGACCTGGGCCCTGACAGCCTCGACGGATATCTGGAAACCAAGTCCGTCTGGACCATGCACAGCTGAAACCCCCTCGAACGATCGGAAGAACAATGAAGACACGCGCTGCCGTACTGACCGCACCCCACGCCCCCTTCGAGATCGTGGAGCTGGACATCGACGATCCCGGCCCCGGGGAGGTCATGTTGCGGATGTCTGCGGCCGGACTGTGCCATTCGGATCTGCACATGATGGACGGCGATCTAGCCGTGCGCTATCCGATGGTGGGCGGACACGAAGCAGCGGGCATCGTCGAGAAGATCGGCCCCGGGGTGAAGAAGGTCGTGGTCGGTGACCATGTGGTCTGCAGCTTCACACCGAGTTGCGGCATCTGCCGGTACTGCTCGACCGGACGCCAGAACCTCTGCGATGCCGGATCCACAATTCTCGAAGGCAGCATGCCGGACGGCACTTTCCGGCTGCACAAGGACGGCACCGACTACAGTGCCTTCTGCATGCTCGGGGCCTTCTCCGAATTCGCCACCGTGTCTGAGTACTCGGTCGTGAAGGTCGACGACTGGCTTCCACTCGACAGCGCGGTGCTCGTCGGGTGCGGCGTCCCGACCGGATGGGGCACCGCAGTCAACGCCGGCAACGTTCGCCCCGGAGACACCACCGTCATTTACGGGATCGGCGGACTGGGCACCAACGCGGTCCAGGGTGCGGTGCACGCCGGAGCGAAGTACGTCGTGTGCGTCGATCCGGTCGAATTCAAGCGGGACACCGCGCTCAAATTCGGAGCGACCCATGTCTTCTCCAGCGGCGAGGAAGCACAGGAAAAGGTCACCGAACTCACCTGGGGCCAGGGCGCCGACCAGGCCCTCGTGCTCATCGGCACCATGGACGAGGAAACCATTACGGCGGCATTCAAGGTGATCGGAAAGGGCTCGACAGTGGTGGTCACGGGCGTGTCCAACGCCGCCAACCTCACTGTCCACGTGTCAGGCCAGGAAATGGTGTTCATGGAGAAGACCATCAAGGGCACTCTGTTCGGTTCGTCGAACCCGCAGTACGACATCGTCCGGCTGCTGCGACTCTATGATGCAGGTCAGCTCAAGCTCGACGAGCTCATCACCACCCGCTACAAGCTCGACGAGATCAACCAGGGCTATCAGGACTTGCGGGACGGAAAGAACATCCGCGGAATCATCGACTTCTCACTCTGAGCGCCAGCCAGCACTTCGGCGGCCTTCCGGGCTCCTCTAGCCCGGGAGGCGCCTTGGCATGCCCGCGCATCCGGTAAACCCGGTAAACCCCACTCTGCCGCGCGCCGATCCCCCAGCAGCACAGAAGTATTCGGAACACCACCGACCCCATCCCCTCTTGCGAAACACTGCCGGAAATGACACAGTAATTTGTAAGTTGTCCGTATGTATCAATTATCAAATGGAGTTTCAGTGCAGGTTCATCGCGCAGATCGCGCCGCACTTCGCGCGGCCACCGCGGTGGTCGGGGTCGGCACGACCGAATTCGGCAATCTACCGGGTTCCTCCGCCGACGATTTGGCCTTGACCGCACTCGAGGCCGCACTCGCCGATGCCGGATTGACCGCGCGCGACCTCGACGGGTTGATCGTGAACCGGGTGAGCAGTTACGAGACGGTGGCCTCGCGGATGGGAATCGAGCCACGTTGGACGGCGCAGCTGCCGGCAGAGGGACGTATGACCGGCATCGCCATCCAGATGGCGGTACTGGCCATCACGACCGGAATGGCCTCCACCATCGCGCTGGTGTACGGCAACAATGGGCGCTCGGGTGGGCACACCTATGGAGGCGGCGGCGCGAGCGCCAGCGCGGCCGCCGAGGGATACGGCACCAATCCGGCGCTGACCTTGCCGTACGGGATGACCTCGCCCGGAGCTTTCTACGCGATGATGTTCCAGCGGCACTGTGCGCAGTACGGCACCACCGCCGAACAACTGGCGCAGGTCGCGGTCACCCTGCGAGACCACGCATCGCTGAATCCGCACGCCGTGTTCAAAGATCCCATCTCACGCGAGATCTACCTCGAGTCCCGATTCATCGTCGAACCGCTGAAGATCTACGACTACTGCCTGATCAACGACGGCGGGGTGGCCATGATCCTCACATCTGCTGAGAGAGCCCGAGACTGCGCTCAACCGCCCGTGCATGTCCTGGGGTTCGGACAACAAGGTCAGCTATGCAACTCCGATTTCCCCCCGGACGACTTCTGGCGCGAGGCGATCGCCACCGCAGGGCAGCAGGCGTACACAATGGCCGATTGCAGCCGGGCCGACGTCGATGTCCTGATGGCATACGACAACTTCAGCCCCAATGTGCTTTTCACCCTGGAGGGCCTCGGATTCTGTGCACCGGGCGAGTCCGGAGCATGGATCCAAGACGGCCGAATCGGGCTGCGCGGTGAGCTGCCGATCAACACCTCCGGCGGTCATCTGTCGGAAAGTTACATGCAAGGGTGGGCGCTGAACGTCGAGGCCGTCCGCCAGCTGAGGAGAACCTGCGGAGACCGCCAGGTACAGGATGCGACCATCGCCCAATACCTGTGCGCCGCTCCCGTAGTGACCTCGGTCGTGTACGGAGCGCAGGCATGAACCCCCGATATCTGTTGACCGCCCACCTCGAGGGGCTGGCCCGCCATGAGCTGTTGATCAGCGTCTGCGCGGCCTGCGGAACCCAGCAATTTCCGCCGAAAGCGGTCTGCACTCGATGCGGAAGCACGGAGAGCCCCCGGTGGAACCGGGTGAGCGGCGAGGGACAGTTGTGGACGTGTGCAACCTTCCACAAGACCTACCTGACCGGTTTCCACCTACCGAACCCGTACGTCGTCGCAGTCATCGAACTCGACGAGGGCGCCAAGATCTACGGGAACCTCGCCGGGGTGCCAACGTCCTCCTCGCTCCGGATCGGGCAGCGAGTCCGCGCCGAATTCACTACCACCGACGACGGAGAGTCACACCTGATCTTCGTCCCAGCCGACAAGGAAGGCACATGACCCACACAGCCCCCTCTCGCGGCCCGCTCCGTGGATTACGCGTTGTCGAGATCGCCGCGCTCGGGTCGGCACCGTTCGCCGCGATGATGCTCGCCGACGCCGGCGCGGAAGTTTTGCGCATCAACCGGCCCGGCCAGAACACAAACGACGTCGGCATCCTCGGACGATGCCGGGCCGGCGAACTGAGTCTCGATTTGAAGGATCCACACGAACGCGACCGTGCTCTCGATGCCATCGGACACGCCGACGTGCTCATCGAAGGATTCCGGCCGGGTGTGATGGAACGTCTTGGGCTGGGGCCTGACATCTGCCTGGGACGAAATCCTGCATTGATCTACGCCAGGATGACCGGCTGGGGGCAGGACGGACCGCTCGCGAATACCGCTGGGCACGATATCAACTATCTCGCGCTGACCGGTGCCCTCCGGTCCATCACCCGCCAGGGGGAAGTTCCCGTTCCGCCGCTCAACCTCGTAGGTGATTACGGCGGCGGCGGGATGCTTCTGGTCACAGGAATACTCGCCGCGCTCTACGAGCGGGTGACGAGCAATGTCGGTCAGGTCGTCGACGCCGCGATGATCGACGGAACCAGCCTGCTGATGAGCGGTATCTGGAATCGGAAGTCCACCGGGAACTGGTCGAGCGAACCCGGCACGAACAGCATCGACAGCGGTTCGCACTTCTACAACGTCTACCGAACCGCAGACGACGCTTTCATGGCCGTGGGCAGTATCGAGCCGCAGTTCTACCAGCGGCTACTCCGCGGTCTCGGGCTCGCCGACACCGACCTGCCGGCACAACAGGACCAGGCGCAGTGGCCGGCCATGAAGGATCGGTTCGCGAGTATCTTCCGGACGAAAACCCGCGAAGAATGGACGGCGGTCTTCGCCGAACTCGACGCGTGCGTATCCCCCGTCCTCACGCTCGACGAGGCGGTGACCGACCCGCACATGCAGTCCCGGGGCACCCTTCTCCGGGAGGATCGCGTCGAACCGGCGCCCGCTCCCCGATACAGCAGAACACCGGGCGCCGCCAACGGCGGCGAGAGCAAGCCCGCAGAGACCTTGATGACGCAGTGGGCGTCGACCATCTGCGCGACGGCGGCGACAACCAGAACAGGACAGCACTGATGGCGGCACCCTCGATCACCACCAGAACGATCGACGATGGCCTGACCCTCGCAGAGAACATCGGCTTTACCGAGGGACCGGTGTGGACCACCGACGGCCGATTGTTCGTCACGAGCCTCAGCCGCGGCGCGCTGTACGAGGTCTTCCTCGACGGTCGCCCGGCTGTGGCGGCCGCCGAAACCGGTGGCGGACCGAACGGCATGACGCTCGGGCGCGACGGGCGACTGTGGATCACCCAGAATGGTGGCGACGTGATGCCTACCCGATCACAGCTGCCGGTCTCTCCGTCCATCCAAGTCTGGGACTACCGTGCTCCCGCCACGCCGAGCATCATCTCCAGCGGAAATGTAGACGCCCCGTCGGACTGCACGTTCGGGCCGGACGGCGCCCTCTGGTTCACCGACCCGAACGGACACGGCTTCGGCGACGCGGCCCTGCCAGGTCGCGTCTGGAGATACGATCCCGCGGCCGATCACGCAACAGTCGTTCTCGACGACGTCTTCTTCCCCAATGGCATCGCGTTCGGGCCCTACCCGGAACACCTGTACGTCGCCGAGACCGCCCGAAACCGGGTACGCCGCTACCTGGTCACCGCCCACACCGCGACCGTCGATCATGACTTCCCGCAGATCGCTGTCTCCACCCCCGACGGCATCACCATCGACGCGCAGGGCGGGCTGTGGGTGGCGGGCAGCAAATCGGGAACCGTCACCTACTTCGACCCGGCCGGGCAGATGCGTGAGCAGTTGGCGATCGGTGAAGGAACGATGCCCACCAGCGTCTGCTTCGCCGGCCCCGCGCTCGACCGTCTCATTGTCACCGTCGCCAAGGGCGGGCGCGTGCTCGCCTTTCCCGTCGAAATCCCCGGCTCCCCCACCCCACCTGCAGCTGCCCCAATCGTTTCATCGCCTGCACAACCCGAGGAACTCCAATGACCGCATCAGCTCCTACCGCACACACCTGGGGGGCATTGCTGCACGAAATGGCCGACCGCTTCCCCATCCGCGCCGCGATCTCTTTCGAAGGCACCGATATCACCTTCGCCGAGCTCGATCACGAGGTCAGCCGATGGTCGAAGGCACTGCTAGCCATAGGGATCGGCCGCGGTGACTCGATCGCCATCTTGGCAGGTAACCGACCCGAATGGCTGTACACCGCGATGGCCGGGGCCCGGATAGGCGCCGCCGTCGTGCCGATCAACACCTGGTACAAGACCGATGAGCTCTCGTACGCGCTCGACCACGGCGATGTGAAGGCCCTGCTGTTCTTCGACCGGCTGCGCGGCACGGACTATGTGCCCATAGTCGCGGGCACCGTCGCGGCGGCCGCCAAGGAACCCGGCACCGACGGCGTACTCCACGACACGGCATTGCCGGCGTTGCGCCAGGTCGTCGAGCTCGGAGAGCACCGCCTCCCGGCTGCGGTACCGCTACACCAGTTCCTCGGGCGCGGAGAGCAGATCAGCGATGCGGTACTGGCCGGCGCCGAAGCCGCTGTCGAGCCGGACGACCTCGTGTACCTCATCTACACCAGTGGCAGCACGGCGCGACCGAAGTGTGTCGCGCTCGAACACCACCACGCCATCGTCAATACCTTCAACATCGGCGAACGGCAGGCGCTCGACGAGCAGGACCGGTCCTTTCTCGCGACACCGCTGTTCTACGGACTCGGTGTCGTCCAGGCCCTCGGCGCGACCTGGACCCACGGCGCGTGCGTGGTTCTCATGGAGGTGTACGAACCCGGCCGAGCCCTCGAACTGCTCGAACGTGAACGCTGCACCGCCTACTACGGACTGGGCAACATGACCCGGAGCCTCGTCGACCATCCCGACCGCGCTCGCCGCCAACTCAGCCTTCGCAAGGGTGTCCTCGGCCTGAGCAAAGCAGACCGTCAACTCGCCCGCGCCGCACTCGGACTGACCCTGGGTACCAGCATCTACGGATTGACCGAGTCCTACGGGTTGTGCGCGCTGACCGATGCCCACGACCCCGTCGAGCGGGCCGAGGGCACCATCGGCCGCCCCCTCCCCGACTGGGACATCCGCGTCGCCGACCCGGAAACCGACGACCCGCTACCGGCCGGTGAAATCGGACAGATCCTGATCCGCGGACACGTCATGCGCGGGTATTACAAGGATCCCGACCGCAATCGCGAGGTCATGACCACCGACGGCTTCTTCCGCACCGGCGACCTCGGATACATGGACGGGCACGGGTACCTGCACTTCCACTCCCGGCTCTCGGAGATGATGAAACCCGGCGGCATCAACGTCAGCCCCCTCGAAGTAGAACTACTGGTCGGGGAGATCGCCGGCGTCCGTGAAGTGCATGCCGTGGGCATCCCCGACATCGTCCGCGGTGAGGCAATCGTCGTCTTCGTCGACGCCGACCGCGACGACGTCACCCTCGCCCGGATCCAGGACCACGTCCGCAGCAAGGCCGCCAAGTACAAAGCCCCGCATCATGTGATCTTCGGAACCAGCGCCGGCTTCCCGCGGGTCGCCAGCGGCAAGGTACCCAAGGCCCGGCTACGCGAACGTGCGCTCATCGAACTCGGGCTCGACGCCACCGGGATGCCCAGCCCGGCGGTTTCCACTCCGCTCGCCGACCACTGACACAGATGGACTCTCACGTGAATTTCGAAATCCCCGAGGAAGAACAACTCCTCATCCAGACTGTCCGCGACTTCATCGACCGTGATGTGAAGCCCGTCGTGAACGAGATGGAACACCGGAACGAGTACCCCGAGAAATTCATCGAACAGATGAAGGAAATCGGCATCTACGGGCTGGCCGTTCCCGAAGAATTCGGGGGCGCCCCGGTTTCGATGCCGTGCTATGTCCAGGTCACCGAGGAACTCTCGCGCGGCTGGATGAGCTTGGCCGGCGCGATGGGCGGTCACACCGTCGTCGCGAAACTGCTCACCACCTTCGGAACCGCCGAGCAGAAGGCCACGTACCTTCCCCGGATGGCCACCGGCGAACTGCGCGCGACCATGGCCCTGACCGAGCCCGGCGGCGGCTCCGACCTCCAGGCGATGCGCACCCATGCACGCCTCGACGGAGACGAATACCTAGTCAGCGGTTCGAAGACCTGGATCAGCAATGCGCGCCGGTCCGGGCTCATCGCCCTGCTCTGCAAGACTGACCCCCAGGCCACCCCGAAGCACAAGGGCATCTCCATCCTGCTCGTCGAGCACGGCCCCGGTCTGACCGTCTCCCGTGATCTCCCCAAGCTTGGGTACAAGGGTGTGGAGACCTGCGAGATCTCCTTCGACAACTTCCGAGTTCCCTCGTCGGCGGTACTCGGCGGCGCCGAGGGACACGGTTTCGCCCAGATGATGCAGGGCCTCGAGACCGGTCGCATCCAGGTCGCCTCCCGCGCCCTTGGTGTTGGCCGCGCCGCGCTCGAAGACGCACTGCAATACGCACAGGATCGACAGTCATTCGGTAAGCCGATCTGGAAGCATCAAGCCATCGGTCACCAACTCGCCGACATGGCGACCAAACTCACCGCCGCACGTCAGCTGACCCAGTTCGCGGCACGTCGATTCGACGCGGGGCTCCGCTGTGATATGGAGGCTGGAATGGCGAAGTTGTTCGCCTCCGAGACAGCGATGGAGATCGCATTGTCCGCGTTGCGTATTCACGGCGGATACGGCTACTCGACCGAGTACGACGTCGAGCGGTACTTCCGCGACGCCCCCTTGATGATCGTCGGTGAGGGCACGAACGAAATCCAGAAGAATGTCATTGCAGCGCAGCTAGTTCAGAGAGGCGGAGTGTAGTCCATGACTTCCATAGGTTTACCACTGAGAAGCGATGTCGTCAGTTTGGAGCCGCAGGGCCTCAAGGGTGTCGCCTGCCGGGTGTGCAGCCGACGCTCCTTCCCGGAGCGGTCACTGTGCCCTCATTGCGGGTCTGACGCTGTCGACAACGTCATGCTGGCCGGCCTGGGTCGAGTCACCAGCTGGACCGTCGTGCACCAAGCCCCGCCGCCGTTGCAGACGCCGTACACCCTGGTGACCGTCGATCTCGACGACGGTGTCCGATTGTTGGGCGCGGCGACAGGTGCCGTCGAGATCGACGACGAAGTTGCTGTCGAGTTGTTCACATTGAAGACCGATTCCACCGGAGAACCACTGTGGTGGTACCGCTTCCGGGGCACCGAGGAGAACCGATGAGCGAGACTTACATTGCCGGCGCCGGCATGGTGCGATTCGGCAAGTACCCCGTCGACGTCACGTTCGAGAAACTTGCCGTCGGCGCAGCGCGCGAAGCGATGTCCGATGCGGGCGTGAGCACCAAGGACATCGAATCCGTCTACGTCGGGCATGTCTTCGGCGGTCCGGTTGCCGGCCAACGCGTCGCGGCGCAGATGGGCCTGGGCGGACTTCCCGTCTCCAACCACGAAAACTATTGCGCCAGCGGTGCGACCGCGATCCGCGAAGCCTGGATCGCAATCAAGGCCGGCCTGTACGACATCGTGCTGGTCATCGGTGCGGAGAAGATGACCGACCGTGTCTCCGGTGGGGTCATGCCCGACCCCACGGACCTCGATGCCATCAACGGCCTTGTCATGGCCGCCAATCACGGGATGAGCGCTCGGCGGTACATGTCCGACCACGGTGCCACCCGCGAGCAGATTGCCGCGGTGGCCGTGAAAAATCACGCCCACTCGGTACACAACCCGTTCGCTCAATACCAGCGGCCGATCAGTTTGCAGGAAGTCGTCGACGCCCGCACCATCGCCGATCCACTGGGACTGCTCGATTGCAGTCCCATCAGCGACGGCGCCGCCGCGGTGGTGCTGTGCAGTGCTGCCGGACTCGCCAAACTCGGGCGATCATCAGCTCCGCGCGTCGCCGGCTGTGCCCTGGTCAGCGGCAAGGTCGTCACTGCCGACACCAACCTCAACGACGAGGACGTGTCCCGCCGCGCGGGCGAACAGGCCTGGGACATCAGCGGATACGGGCCCGAAGACATCGACCTGGTAGAAATGCACGACTGCTTCACGATCGCCGAGATCGTCCGCCTGGAAGGCCTCGGCGTTGTCCCCGTCGGCGAGGGAGGTAGGTGGGCCGAGAACGGTAACACCTCGATCGGCGGCAAACTCCCCGTCAACGCCAGCGGTGGCCTCCTCAGTCGTGGACACCCAGTAGGTGCCACCGGTGTCGCGCAAATCTGCGAGCTCACCTGGCAACTCACTGACCGTGCCGGTCAACGGCAGGTCGACAAAGCGAATATCGGGCTCGCCTACTGCAAGGGAGGCACCGTCAGCGGCACCGACGGCGGCTCTGTCACAGTACTGCTGGTGACGCGATGACCACCTCCACGTTCACCACGATCGATCTCACCGACACCGCCCGGCCCGCCGGCGCACCCGCCTCCTCGGTCGTGGTGCTCGTCTACCGCGGCACAGAAAGTGACCAGACGATCGACACCGCGGACCTGGAGCAGACGGTGGCGCATCCGCTGATGGCTGCCTTTTCCGCCGTTCAGCATCACTGGCCGGCCATCACCGAAGCACGCCATCGTGGCCGGGTTGTCGTCCTCGCCCCGGCGACGGCGGCACTGGGAGACCCGCTCAGGCCGTTGGACTGCGCGGTTACCGGGGCTCTGATCAGTTTCGTCCGGTCTGTCGCAATCGAGTTGCAGCGGCACGGCGGCGCCGCGAACGCAGTCTTCTACAACACCGATCCCAACGAACCAGCCGTTACCGAGCTGATCGCGGCGCTCACCGCCGAGCATGCCGCTGCGGTGACCGGTCAGGAAATTTACGCCGCCAACGGCACCGACCTCGGAAGGCTGCACCCATGAGATCCGACGACCAGAGAGTTGCAGAACGGCCTCGCGTCGCCTTCATCACCGGCGCTGCGGGCGGTATCGGGCGGGGCATCACCGAACACTTGGCCGAACTCGGATACAGCATCGGCCTTTCAGACATCTCCGAAACCGGATTGCGAGCAGTAGCGAGCGATATCACTGAGGCCACCGGTGCCGCTGTGTCCGTCCGCGCCGCGGACCTCGCCGACCGGGAATCCGTGCAAGCCGCGGTCGATGCCACCGTCTCCCGGCTCGGTGGGCTCGATGTTCTGGTGAACTGTGCGGGGATCCTCAAGGACGCCCGAATCGAGAAGATGGATCCCGCGGTCTTCCGGCAGGTTCTCGAGGTCAATCTGATCGGAATGCTGACCACCACTGCCGCCGCATTGCCGGCGCTGCGCCGCTCGGGAACCGGCCGTATCATTTCGCTGACCTCACGCGCCTGGCTGGGCAACTTCGGCTCCACCAACTACGCCGCCTCCAAGGGCGGGATCGCCGGCGTGAGTAGAAGCCTCTCGCTGGGTCTTGCAACCGACGGCATCACCGTCAACTGCATTGCGCCCGGGTTCATCGAAACACCGATGTCGAATTCGATGCCCGACGAGATTATCGAGCGGGTGCGTCAATCCATCCCGGTCGGTCGAGTGGGACAGCCCGTCGATGTCGCACGGGCCGTTGCGTTCCTTGCCGACGCCGATGCCGGTTACGTTACCGGGCAGAGCATTCCGGTATGCGGAGGACGAAGCATTAGCGGCTCGATGAGGAAAGACACCGTTTCGTCGTAACAAGACGGGTGCAGAGAATGAATAGGCCGAAGTGTTCGGCGAGTCTCCCGAGGGACTGCATCGCCTGGTGCTGCGAATAAACGAGGCACGGTCAGCTAAAGCGAGACGAATGACCGCCCGTCGCTACACGCTCGACGAGATTGACAGTAGGTATGTGGTCTGGGCGACGCCACGATCGTTCGCGGAAATCCAACTACCCTAAGGACACGGAGGAAGAGATGCCGCAAGTTCCTGACATTGAAGCCCGAATCGACCGCCTTGAAAGCCAACGTGCCATCGAACGCCTCATCGGGCAGTACGCCCATGCCTTTGACCTGCAAGACATCGACACACTGCGAAGCATCTGGCACGAAGGCGCAACGCTAAGCCTCGGCGAACCCTTCGGCAACTTCACAGGTGTGGATGCGATCGTAGGCGCGGCCCACCAGCTCTGGTCCCAGAGCCCGCGGATGCATCATTGGATGTCGAACGCTGTGATCGACATCGACGGCGACACTGCCAGAGCCACGACCGCCCTCGATTGCTTCGTCACCAACATCGAGTCGGGCCCTACACAGGTGGGCGGTATCTACCACGACCGATTCGAGCGACAAGACGGTCAATGGGGCATGGTCGAGCGTGTCTTCGACCTGCACTACTTCACGCCGATCAAGAGCTGGACACCGGCGCACGGCAGCGAAACAACTCCGCTGTCGGTACCTGACCCTCGCTAGTCATACCAACACGAAAGGCATCAACATGACTACTCCCGTCCAAACAAACGATCTCAGTGACAAAGTCGCAATCGTCACCGGCGCAGCCAGCGGTATTGGGCGAGCCACCGTGGAATTGTTGGTAGAGCGCGGGGTCCGGGTCGTCGCTGAAGACCGCAACGTTGCCGTCGAGGCGCTAGCTAGCCCGAGCGTCGCCCCGCTAGTCGCCGATGTCACCGACGAGGACAGTGCCCGCCGTGCCGTTGCGCTCGCCCAGCAGCGATTCGGCGGGCTCGACATTCTGGTCAACAACGCCGGGATCATCATCAACAAAACCGTCGCCGATATGACCCTCGACGACTGGAATTCGATACTCGCGGTCAACGCCACGGGCGCATTTCTGCACTCCCGAGAAGCCGTACGGACTATGACGCCGCAGAAGTCGGGTGCGATTGTCAACGTCGGTTCCTACGCGTGCTTCCAAGCTTTTCCCACAATCGCGGCATATGCAGCCTCGAAAGGCGCACTCGCTCAGCTGACTCGCGCGCTGGCCCTCGAAGTCATCGAACACGGAATCCGCGTCAACGCCGTCGGGTCGGGCGACGTGATCACCCACATCCTCGATGAGATACACGAAGACGGATCGGGCTTCCTCGCCGAGCACGGCAGCGGGACGCCGATCGGCCGCGCCGCCCAGCCACGCGAAATCGCGCAAGTCATAGCATTTCTGGCCTCGGAACAAGCAGCGTATCTCGTCGGATCGATCGTCATGGCCGACGGCGGGATGAGCGTCGCCGCCGGATGATGACCAGGTGCGGAAGGGGGCGGGCCGCCACCACGTCGAGTCGCCGAGAACTTGTTGATCCGGAGCTCGATGACACTGGAACCACCGCCCGATTCGTCGTCGCCGTCGGCATCGGTCCCGCGCTCGCTATAAACCACACACTCGGCCGCGGAGTGCTTACGCAACGGCACGTTCGCGCCCATAGCCAACCCAACTCCAACTATCTCGTCACCGAGGGCAGCGGTCGCACTCACAGCAGCGCTAGCCACCCTTCCTCGACTCGATCACCCCTTGGGGAGGAATGTCAATGAACGCCAATCCGTCCACAGACACAACTGCCTCGACGCCCGACCTGAGCGCCGAGACCGCCATCGTCACCGGCGGCAGCCGCGGCATCGGAGCTGCGATCGTCAAAGCGCTTGTAGGTGCACGAGCCACTGTCGTGATCGCCGGCGGCTCGGAAAAACACGGCCGCGACCTAGCCGCCGAGCTAGGCTGCCACTACTTGCCCCACGACGTCAGCTCCGAACAGTCCTGGGAGACACTCCTCTCCCGAGTCCGGGAAGACTTAGGCGACGTCACGGTTCTGATCAACAACGCTGGCGTGCTCGATCCAGGTCACGACATCAGCGAAACCAGCGTAGAGAATTTCGAGCGCCACTACCGCGTCAACCAGCTCGGCGTATTCCTCGGAATGCGCACAGTGGCGGCAGATATGAAGCAAAGGGGCTCGGGCTCGATCATCAACCTGTCCTCCATCGGCGGTCACCGCGGTTACGCGAATCAGATTGGCTATTCGACGACTAAGTGGGCGGTACGCGGCATGACAAAATGCGCTGCGGTCGAATTGGGACCGTATGGGGTGCGCGTAAACTCCGTTGCGCCCGGATTCATCAGCACCACGATGATCGACGTCATGCCAGACGAGCAAATCGATGCGGTCACCCGTGCCACACCGTTGCGGCGGCGTGGCACGGCCGACGAGATCGCGCGGGCAGTTCTGTTTCTCGCATCCTCGGAATGTTCGTTCATGAATGGCACCGAACTGGTCGTTGATGGAGGTTTGTCGCTCTAGCTGTATGAAGCCGCATGACAGTTCTATTGTTAGCGAACAATGACCTCGGTCACGATACAGAGACTCGGGTGCCCTCAACCCGAGCGGCATATGCACAGCGGTGGTCGGGGACATGTAGCGGCGCCGTCACTGCTGTGTTCCGGTCGCGACGATGCCGTCGCCGCAGCTACTGGGTCTCGTAGCCGGAGCCAGCGCTAAGCCTGAATCCGTGGATCGCTGATTTCGGTCGGATTCGTTTGTGATGCGCACAGGTGATGCTGTTCGGGGTGTAGTTGATCTGCTGACCTGGTTGTCAGCTCATCCACGTTCGTTGTGTTCCTGGGGTTGGGGCCGGTGCGGCCGGTGTGTCGAGGGTCAGGCTGCTTGGGGTGGCGTGTAGTCGATGGTGTTGTCCCAGAGGGATGTCCAGTGCGCTTGTCGTGGCCAGTGAGCTGGCAGGTGGAGCACGGGTTTGCGTGCGGGCCGGGCGAATCGGGCGGGAACGTTGACCAGGTGCCGGCGCAGGCTGGCGCCGCGGGCGACGGCGTGGTGTCCGCCGGCGAGAGTGCCGGCGGCGCGCAACAGATTGTGGGTGATCGCGGCGCAGAGCACCCAGGCGCTGTTCGCGCCGAACCGTCCCGACGGGATGTGCGCGAGGGGTCCGTCGATCAGGTCCGCGAACACCGTTTCCATGATCGCGTGCTTGCGGTGGGTGATATCTGCCTCGACGGTCGACAGATCGGAATTGGTGAAGAACGGGTGGTAGCGCCACACCGGGACGCCCCCAAGCACTGCGTGCAGGGAGGGACCCCCACGCATCCGGGGTAATTCGCGTCCTTGACCCGGCGCACGATCAGGCGGGCGGTGACCCGGTGGCGGCCGGAGAACGCGGTGTACGAGGTCTCGGCGACCTCGGCGTCGGAGATCAGCTCCCCGGTCTCGGGGTCGATAACCGCACCTTCGGTAGTGCACCGGCATCCACTTGTGCTCGTCGATGCCGTCGATGGCCCGGGTGATCCGCGGATTACGGGTCATCACCAGGGAGAACTCGATACCCGCGGCGACCGCGGCGCCGATAACGGCCTTGTTCCCGAACGCCGAATCACCGCGGACCATGATCTTGCCGTGCGCCCCGCAGGCGCGGGCGGTGGTGATCGCCGAACGCAGCTGGGAGGCGGCGCCGCGGCCGGATCCCGTCTTGCCGGCCCGCAGCCGCATCTCGGTGATCACCGGCGCCGCCTGCGCGGTGGACAGGGTCGTGACCAGCGGCGACAGTCCCTTGCGGAGCAGGGCGCGGCCGGCGATCTTCGCATGCCCGTAGGACGCTCCTTGTTTCTGGTGTCCGTAGACCGGGCGCAACAGCGAGTCGATGTCGAGGAACGCCCGCTCGGCGATGCCGGGCAGCAGCGGGGTGCGGGCGGCGAGGGCGATCAGGTGTCGGCGCAGCACCGACCCGAGTTGGAGGCTGTGCCCGAAGGTGAACTCGCGCAAGAATATCCCCAGTGTCGACGGCGCGTACACCTGATCGAACAGGGCGGGCATCCCACCGGCCCGGAGCAGGTTCATGTTGTCGATGACGTCCGCTCCGGTGCACATTCCGGCGATGATCGAGGTCAATTTCCCGACCGGGTTCACCGCACCCGAGGCCACCCGTGTGGAGTCGAGGCGGACATGAGTGTCGATCAACTCCGACAGTCCTGCCTGTTCGGCCAGTTCCAGCACCGGAACCAGACCGGCAGACGACACGAGATTGCGTTCGTCGAACACAGCGGATTCGGCCGTGAACGTGTGCGATGATTGCACTGAAAGTGCCATTCCGTATGTGGACAGTTGTGACGTGAGAATCTTGATTGTCTCACTACGGGAGGCACTTTCACTGTTCACTCGCCGACGATCCCGCTACACCCTCCACGGATTCAGGCTTAGATACTGCGGACGTGCGGACCATGAGAGGGTCACGTCTCTTCACGGAACACATTCCGACTGTCGATGCGACTTCGGTTAGGCGAATGAAGGACGCTGGAGCCCATTCCCATAGGAAAAACGAATGTTCCGGAGTTCTCGTACCGGACCGAAACAGACAACCTGGTCTCAGGAAAAACATTGAACCCGTACAACGTTGATCGTACATTGGGTGGCTCCAGCGGTGGGGAGGCAGCCGCCATAGCCACGGGAATGTCTCCTATTGGGCTGGGTAGTGATGTGGCGATCTCAGTTCGCGGCCCCACTGCACCGCCGCAGGGAGCCGATCAGTCACAAGCGGTGAACCCACCGAGCGGATGATCCGGCAAGCCGCCTTCAGCATGGTCTGCACCACCACCCCGGAAATCAAGTCCCGCATCCTGACCGCACGCACTCCCTAGTGGAACCGCCGACCGAGACGC
>NZ_JBHXWI010000096.1:0-28097 GCF_042671975.1 Rhodococcus sp. NPDC127593
TCCGCCGCTACATCATCTGGCGAAACAACCACGCCGCCGACCAAAAACTACGAGAAATCGTCAACAAGGCAAACGTTGCCTGATACGGCACTAGGAACTACGGATCTGCGTACGCGTGGGAGGTGGGCCGAGGAAAGTCTCGGTCCACCTCGCTGCGCGTGGTCACTGCGCGTGGATCGATGGTTCAGGCAGTGGCGCAACCGCATGGCAGGTGGGGGAGACGGCCGTCGTCGGATCGAGGATGTTCCGGGCGATACGGAGCGTGATGTCGGTCGTAGACCCGTTCATCCCCGGCGGAACGCATCGGGGTGTTGGATCGAATAGGCCACCGTACCTACGAAGTGTAGATTCTGACCGGGAGTGAGTGGGTGAGAACAGCGAGAAGGGGTGCGGTCGGGAATCCCCGGCCGCACCCCTTCCCTTGTCTGAAATCGTTCAGGCCTTCATCAGATCTCGATGGATGATTTCCTTCATGATCTCGTTGGTGCCGCCGTAGATCCGCTGGATCCTGGCGTCGATGTATGCCTTGGCTACGGGGTACTCCATCATGTAGCCGTAGCCACCGTGGAACTGCACTCCGGCATCGATCACGCGGCCCTGTAGTTCCGTGGCCCAGAGCTTCGCCTTCGCCGCGTCCACGGCGGTGAGGGTACCCGCATTGTGTTCACGTACGCACCGGTCGATGTACGCGCGGGACACCTCGACGGCTGTCTGCAGGTCGGCGAGCGTGAAGCCGAGACCTTGGAACTCCCCGACCCGCTTGCCGAACGCGGTGCGTTCCTTGACGTAGTCGAGCGTCCATCCGAGTACTGCCTCGGCGGACACCTGTGCGGCGATACCGATGCCCAGTCGTTCCAAGGGAAGGCTCTGCATCAGATATGCGAAGCCGGAGCCGACCTCACCGAGCAGATTCTCCTTCGGGATGCGGACATCCTCGAAGAACAACTCGGCAGTGTCCTGGGCGTGCAGACCGAGCTTGTCCAGCTTGCGACCGCGGGCGAATCCCGGCGTGCCGTCCTCGACAACGAAGAGGCTGAAGCCGCGGGAGCCGGCCGCGGAATCGGTTTTTGCGAACACGATCACCAGGTCGGCGAGGATTCCGCTGGTGATGAACGTCTTGGACCCGTTGATCACCCAGATGTCGCCGTCGGCGACGGCAGTGGTCTGGATGGCGCGCAGGTCGCTGCCCGCGGCAGGCTCACTCATCGCGATCGCACCGATGGTCTCGCCGGTGACGAATCCCGGCAGCCAGCGTCGGCGCTGCTCTTCGTTTGCGTGACGGAGCAGGTAGTTCAGGACGATGTCGTCGTTCGTGGAGAACCCGGACTGCAGGGCCGACGCGCCGACGCGGGCAATCTCCTGCTGGATCACGAAGCGGAAGCGGTAGTCGAGTTCGCCGGGGCCGCCGTACGCCTCGGGGACGGGCAGTCCGAGCAGGCCCTGGCGACCCGCTGCCAGCCAGGTCTCGCGATCGATCAGGCGATCCGCGTCCCATTTCTCGAGGTGGGGAACCACGTGCTTGTCGACGAATCCCCGGACAGATTCGCGGAACAGTTCGTGGTCCCGGTCGAAGAGATCGCTCTGCATGCTTTCCTCCTGCGGCGGGGCGCCCGCCGGGCGCCCCGCTCGTCATATGTTGTCAGTTCGTTGCCAGCAGTTTCTGGGTTTCGCGACGGAACACCTGATTGGCGACCTCGTTCTGGCCCAGCACCATCCGTCCGGCGTTGGCGCTCGTCATGCCGTGCTGGGAGTCCCGCAGGAGCGGGAAGTCCTCTGCGTGGAGAACTGCGAGGAGAATCTCCCAGTTCTTGTTCCACAGGCGAGTCCACCTTTCCTCGGTCATTTCGGTGTCCGCGACCGGCGGCACGATCAAGCGCATCTCCATGCGGCAGCGCTGCGGATCGGTGGGGTGCGGACGGAAGGTGAGGAGCTGGAAGTGATCCGGCTGCCGCAGCAGGGTGCTGTTGGGGAGCAGGAAGTGGGTTTCCGTGATGTCCTTGGCCAGGCTCCGGTCGCCGGGATCTTCCTCGATCCACCGATCGATCGACTTGCGTGGGGCAATGAAACGGCAGTGCCTGCCGAAGTCCTCGAATGCCATCACGTTGGTGTGGATGTGCTTGGCTGCGGTATTGGGGTGAGCGTACTGGATGTGGTATCCGTCGAGGAAGGCGTCCTGCATGATCTTCCAGTTCACCGGCTCGTCGAATCCCTCGGACTGGAACGCGATCTTGGAACCGAGGTCGTAACCGGCGAGGATCGTATCCATCTCCTCGCCGAGCCAGCCCGCCACGTCGATCTCGGCGTTCGCCTCGTCCACGACCCAGATGAAACCGTGGCGCTCCTCGGTCGGCAATTCCACGAGGCCCATGTTCGTGGTGTCGGTTTCCCCGAAGGTGTTGTCGCGGGTGATCGTCCGCAGGGTGCCGTCCGTGTCGTACGACCACCGGTGGTAGGGGCACGAGAAGAGGCGGCAGCGGCCCTTCTCCTCCTTCTCGAGGAGGGCCCCGCGGTGCCGGCACAGGTTGACGAACGTCTTGACTCCGCCATCGCGCTGGCGGACCACGATGATGTTGTTCCGCGGCATCTGCAGGGTGAAGAAGTCGCCGGAGCGGGGGATCTCGGAGCCGTGCGCAACGATCGAGGGAACACGTCCGAAGATGAGATCGCGTTCCTGCTTGGCCACGGCCGGATCGGTGAACTCTTCCGGCCGGAACCAGGTGATGTGGTCGAATTCGTCCGTCGTGTCGTTGCGCAGGTGATCCAGGGCCCGGCGAATGCGTTCCTCGCGGGGTGCTCCGACCTCGGTCATTGCGTTTCCTCCAGTGTCGTGCGGAGTCGATGGGCCGGCGTTGTCGCCGCTACCCGCCACCGTCTCCGAATGCGGTGTGGATCGACCTCGTAAATCTAACCTACATAGATTTATGTGTAAACCCTCGCAGGTCCGGCCGTTGCGGGTTTTATCAATGAACATTAGGTTTAGGTGACACCGTCCGATGAGGAGTGATACGGATGATTTCCTGTCAATGGTGCGAGGAACTCGCCGACGACGACCGCGACGAAGTTCTCGCTCTGGTGGCCGCGGCCGCGGATTATGACGACGAGGCGGGATTCTCGCGGATCGAACCGCGTGAGGTCACGGCTCATTCGCGGAACGGGTTGCGGGTATCGCATCTTGCCGTGAAGGCGCGTAGGGGTTTGAGTGCTCTCGAGGATGTGCCGCTCGTGATCGTGGCATACCTCCACGTCGCTGTGGACGACGACGGTCTCGGTACGGTCCAATTCGTCGTGCACCCCGACTATCGATCGCGGGGGATTGCGACCTTGCTCGTCGAGGAACTGGGCCTCGACGTGGACCGGACCGACGGCTGGATGGGTACCGGCGCGCGCGCGGTGCGCACCTGGGCGTTCGGCACGCATCCGGCGGCCGAACGCCTGACGCGCAGGTTCGGGATCCCGTCGGTCAGCCGGCTGTGGACCTTGTTCCGCAGCCTGACCGGTCCCTTCGCGGTTCCGCTCGATCCGGTGACCGTCCCGGAAGGGTCCCGGCTGGAGGAGCTGCGCGTGCTGGACGACCCCGAGTCGGAGAAGGCCCTCGACGCCGTGCTGAGTCGCTCGGGTATGCCGTCGGCTCAGCTGGAAAAGCTCTCGGAAAGCCGCTCCTACGGTACCGGTTCGGTGATTGTCGCGTCCGGGGACGCCGGCCGGTCCCACGGGTTCGTCTGGTTGGATCCGGCGCTGCACACGCACCTCGACCTGCGGGCGGCGTGGATCCGGGCACTGGTTCTGGAGAAGGAGTCGCGTGGCGGTGGCGTGGGTGCCGGCCTGCTCGTGCGAGCGCTCGAGGTGTTGCGCGACGCGGGTGCCCAGATCGCCTTGATGAGAATCGATCCCGAGGACGACGGAGCCGTCCGCCTCTGCCGGTTGCTGTCGTTCGAGCAGGAGGAGGCGCACACGTGTTACCAGGTCGGCGACTGGCACGAGCCTCCCGGCTACCTCTGAGGCATGAGACGTATGACGATATTTGTTCCACTGTTGACGAACGCCGAATGCCGCGCTAGTGTCCTGTGACGCGGCTCACAAACGATGTCCGTGACGAGGGCGTCCCGCCGACGGACCTCGAACCCAAGGCTCACATCCAGTGCCCAAGCCCCGCGCCTACCGCGCGACATTTCGGCACACTCCACCGACATCTCACGAACTCATCAGCACGAGAGGACACGTCATGGCACGACTCGAGGGAAAGGTCGCATTCGTCACCGGTGCGGCTCGCGGACAAGGGCGTTCGCATGCAGTGCGACTGGCGGAGGAGGGCGCCTCGGTCATCGCGATGGACATCTGTGAGCAGATTGACTCGGTGTTCTATCCGATGGCCACCACCGACGACCTCGCCGAGACCGAACGTCTGGTCAAGGAGGCCGGCGGCTCCATCGTCACGTCGGTGGGCGACGTCAGGAACCGGGCGGACGTCCAGCGTGCGTACGACGCCGGGATCGAACAGTTCGGGCACGTCGACGTCGTCCTGCCCAACGCCGGCATCATGCCCGTCATCGGACCCGGTGATCAGCCGCAGGCGTGGCACGACGCTATCGACGTGATGCTCACCGGTGTGTGGCACGTCCTCGAGGTGACCGTGCCCGGGCTGATCGAGCGAGGTCGGGGTGGGTCGATCGTCATCACCAGCTCCGCCGCGGGCCTGACCAGCATCGGGCTGAACACCTTCCCCGGTCAGGCCGGTTACTCGGCGGCCAAGCACGGCGTCGTCGGTCTGATGCGTCTGTACTCGAAGCAGCTTGCCAAGCACAGCATTCGAGTCAACACCGTGCATCCCACCGGTGTGAACACCCCGATGGTGGCCAATGCCGAATACGGCGAGTTCGTGAATTCGCACCCCGAGGTCGCGAATGACGAATCGTACAAGAATCCGATGCCGGTCGAGCTGATCGAGGCCGTCGACATCAGCAACGCCATCGTGTTCCTCGCCTCCGACGAGGCGCGGTACGTCACGGGCGTGACCCTGCCGGTCGATGCCGGTTACAACAATCGCTGAGCGAAGGAGTTTCCGACCATGACGACAACAGGATCAGCGGCCGCAGCGCCGCCGGAGATCGCTGATCGCGAGCAGGTATTCGTGGGCGGCCGATGGGTGGAGTCGACTGGAGACGAGTGGATCGATCTCGTCGACCCATGGACCGAGAAACGCGCAGCGCGAATCCGCAGCGCCACTGCGGAAGACGTCGAACGAGCCGTGCAGGCAGCCCGCGCGTCGTTCGATTCCGGCGTGTGGGCGTCGCGCACGATGGCCGAGCGCGCCGACGTCCTCGACGAGATCGCGAACCGGCTCGAGCGCCGGGTCGAGGAGTTGACCCCGCTCGGGGTCATCGAGGTCGGCATCCCCGTGGCCGTCAGCGGCCCGACCCAGCAGATGACCGCCGGGTTGTTCCGCGCTGTCGCCGCGGTGGCCCGAGACTTCTCCACCCGTGAGGACCGGACCCGGGCCGACGGCGGGATCTCGCGGATCCTCAAGGAGCCGACCGGTGTCGTCGCGGCCATCATTCCGTGGAACGGGCCGATCGGGACAATTGCGTTCAAGGTTGCCCCGGCGCTCGCCGCCGGGTGCTCGGTGATCCTCAAGACGGCACCGGAGGCCCCGCTGTCGCCGTCCGTATTCGCCGACATCCTCGGGGAACTGACGGCGGAAGGTGTGCTCCCCGAGGGTGTCGTCAGCGTTCTCTGCGCCGATCGCGACGTGTCCGAAACCCTGGTCACGAATCCCGCCGTCGATCACATCACCTTCACCGGAAGCACTCTCGCGGGACGGCGCATCATGTCACTCGCCGGTGAGCGGATCGCGCGGGTGTCCCTCGAACTCGGTGGCAAGTCGGCGGCGATCATCCTCGACGACGCCGATCTGGGGCATGTCATGCAGTCTCTCCCCATCGGTGGCTGCATGCAGAGCGGTCAGGCCTGTATCGCGCTGACGCGTGTTCTCGTGTCCCGCAAGCGCCACGACGAGGTGATCGAGGCGTTCAAGGGTGCGCTGAGCTTCCTCCCGATGGGAAATCCGTGGGAGCCGACGACATTCCTCGGTCCGCTCGCCATGGAGCGGCAACGTGACCGCGTCGAAAGCTACATCGCCTCGGCCGAGGAGGAGGGCGCGACGATCGTGCTCGGCGGTGGTCGCCCCGCCGGCGTCGAGCACGGCTTCTTCGTCGAACCGACTCTGATCGACGGCGTGCGGAACGACATGCGAGTCGCACAGGAGGAGATCTTCGGGCCTGTCATCTCCGTGATCACGTACGAGGACGAGGAAGAGGCGATCGCCATCGCCAACGACTCGATCTACGGACTGTCCGGTGCGGTGTACACCGCCGATCTCGACCACGGTTTCGAGGTGGCGCAGCGCATCCGGACCGGAACGATCAGCGTGAACGCCGCCATCATCGACTTCACGCTGCCGTTCGGCGGCTACAAGCAGTCCGGCGTCGGACGCGAAGGCGGGATCGAGGGCCTCGAGGAGTTCTTCGAGACCAAGACGGTTCACCTTCCGTCGACCGGGTAGCAGGCCGGTGATGCAGAGATGACGAAGGGCCCCTGGAAGTATCGTCCAGGGGCCCTTCGTTCATGGACGGTGACGATTCAAGCCGAGCGTTCATGGGGTGCGTGTCCGGCGCCCGCGTCGTTCCGCATCACCCCGTGGAGGAAGCTGCGGATCATCTCCTCGAACAAGCGCTTCGACGAGAGTTCGTTGGCGGCGAGCGCTTCGGCGAGGAGGGGTTGGGACTCCGGATCTACGTTCGGGAAGATCGTGGCGCGGGTACTCGGCTTGCGCATCGCCTCCGTGAGGACCGCGCCGACCGACAGCGTCTCCATCCCGTCCAGGATCTGGACGTGGAGATGCGTCGGCACTCCGGAGTCCAGGAGGAATCGGGCCGTGTCCTCGTACGTGCCGATCAGGATGTCCCGTGGCAGATACTGCAGAAGGATCGGCGCCGCGTTGCGATGCCGCAGAATTGCCTGACGGAAATTCATGCTCAACGCCACGAAGAACTCCGGCCAGTCGGGACCTGGCTTGCGGCGGGGACGGACAACGGAGGCGCCGGCGATGTGGCGTGCCACCGCGGAGAGGATTTCGCTCTTGTCCGCGAAGTGGTGGTACAACGACGGCGCCTGTACTCCGAGGTGCTTGGCCAGTCGCGGCAGACTGAATGCCTCGAGTCCTTCGGAATCGATGATCTCGATGGACGCCTGCACCGCAGCTGCACGGCTGATCAGGGGCTTCGATGGTCGGGGCATATCAGGCTTTCCGGTGGGGGTGTTCGCTCGAGTGGTTATTTGGCATGGTGAGGTGAATCGTAGCGGGTCGTGGTCACCTTATGGGTGTAGGCGACCTCCTTGTCGAGGAAATCGAGCAGACCACCGCTGAGCAGGTCGTTGTCGTCGCCGCTGACCATGTGCCCGGCGCCTCCGACATCGATGTGACGGGCCCTGGGGATCAGTTCCAGCAGGTCACGTGCGCCGTCTGCGCTGACGACGTCGGACTGAGCGCCCCGGATCAGGAGGGTCGGGACGGTCACCGCGCGTGCCGCGGCACGCGCCCGTGCCTCCCGGGCCGCGGCCTCGTCGAGGCTGTTCCCCCGATAGGTGATCATCCGTGGGTCCCAGTGCCAGTACCAGCGTCCGTCGCGGTTGCGAAGGTTCTTGCGGAGTCCCTCGATGCGCGGCGGACGACGGCGGTGCGGGTTGTAGGCGACGACGGCGTCGAGAGCGTCGTCGAGCGTGTCGAAACCGGTGAGACCGCTCTCCATGAACGCTGTGATCTTGGCGAGTCCGCCGGGTTCGGCGCGGGGAGTGATGTCCACCAGGACCAGCGCGCGACCGATGCCGTGGTCGCCCTGCGCGAGCAACGACGCCATTCCGCCCATGGACGCGCCGACCAGTACCGGCGGCTCGTCGAGACCGGCGACGACGGCGGCGAGATCTCGCGCGTGGGCATCGCTTCCGTAGTCGCCGTCCTGGGCCCACTCGCTCTCGCCGTGACCGCGGGCATTGATCGCGAGTGCGCACCAGCCGTTTTCGGCGAGACGAATTCCGGTGCGCTGCCACGAATGGCGGGTCTGCCCACCGCCGTGGAGAAGTAGGACGATCCCCTTCCCGGCGGAGGTCGGCTCCCACCGGTCTGCGGTGAGCAGGACTCCGTCGCCTCGGAATTCGGTGCGAAGCGTGGTGATCGGCATGATGTTGTCGCCTTTCATCGGTCAGTGGCCGGAGGTTCCGCCGTCGACGGCCAGCGTCGAACCGGTGATGTAGCCCGAGGCGCGGCTGGCGAGGAAGACCACCGCCGCGTCGAGTTCGCGCTGGGTGGCGGTCCGTCCGAGTGAACAGTCGTGGAGGAAGGCCGCGAGTGTCTCGGCCGACATCTCGCCGATCATGTCGGTGTCGACGAATCCCGGTGCGATCGCGTTGACCCGGATGCCCTTCCGTCTCGACCACTGGTTCGACAGATCCCTGGTCAAACCGATGAGCCCGGCCTTGCTCGACGAGTACGCGGCCTGCGGGAGCACGGACTTCACCAGGCCGAGCATGCTGGTGATGTTGATGATGCTGGAACCGGGCCCCATGACGCGGGCGCAGGCCTGCGCGGCCCAGTAGGCGCCGAAGAGGTTCACATCGAGCACTGCCCGGTAGTCCTCGGGCCGCTCGCGGGTGGCGGGTGCGGCATGGGTGACGCCGGCGTTGTTCACCAGAATGTCGAGCTTGCCGAACCTGTCGATCGCGGCCTGTGCGAGCGCGTCGCATTGCTGTGGGTCGGTCACATCAGTGGGGATCACCAGGCAGTCGCGACCGCGTTCGGTCACCGATCGGGCGACCGTGTCGAGTCGGTCGCGCCGTCGTGCGGCGATGACGACATCCGCGCCCGCCTCCGCGAGAGCGCACGCGAAACCCGCGCCGAGGCCGCTGCCCGCGCCGGTGACGACGGCCACGGAGTCGGTCAGGCTGAACAGGTCGAGCACCGATTCGGTTGCCGGCAGGTTCATGAGTGAGGTCTCCCATCAGAATTCTAATAGGTATAGGTTTATCGCAGGTGTCGCCGTGGGGCAACATCTCCGGTCGGCGTCTTGCGCGGCATTATCCTAATTGCATAAGATTTAAGGGCAAGCGGAGCCGAGTGGAACGAGAAGTGTGAATGACCAGCAATGCGAACCAGGAACGGCGCCAGATGCAGGTTGCCGGTAAGGACACGCTTGCCGACGGCGTCGTGCAACTCACGCTGGTCGACCACGAGGGTGCCGCGGCCCCGGCCTGGACGCCGGGTTCGCACATCGATCTGATCCTCGACGACACGACCACCCGCCAGTACTCGCTGTGCGGGGATCCCGGTGACACGACGTCACTGACCGTGGCCGTGCTCCGTGAGGCCGACGGTCGAGGTGGCTCGATCCGCGTCCACGACAAGCTCGAATCCGGTGATCTCGTCGCCGTGGGTGGCCCCCGAAACCACTTCGCGCTCGTCGACGCCGACTCGTACCTGTTCGTGGCGGGCGGGATCGGCATCACGCCCCTGCTCCCCATGGCGCGGGAAGTGGACGCGAAGGGAACGCCGTGGCGCCTGCTCTACGGCGGACGGACCCGCGCGAGCATGGCGTTCGCCGAAGAACTCGCGGCGGGACACCCGGATCGGGTGCTCATCCGGCCGCAGGACGAGCACGGCCACCTCGATCTCGCCACGGCCCTCGACGAGGTCGAGCCCGGAACCGTCGTGTACTGCTGTGGGCCGGAACCGTTGTTGCAGGCCATCGAATCGGCGTGCCGGGAACGTCCACACGTCACACTTCACGTCGAGCGTTTCGCGCCGAAGGAGCTTCCGGCAATTGGCGACAACGGCGCATTCGAAGTCGAACTCGGCCGATCGGGGCGAACGGTGCAGGTCGCCGCGGACGAGACGGTTCTCGACGCCGTCCTCCGGGAAGGCGTCGACGCCGACTTCTCCTGCCGGGAGGGTACCTGCGGAACGTGCGAGGTCGCGGTGCTCGGCGGCACCCCCGATCACCGAGACTCCGTTCTCAGCGAAGACGAGCAGGCGGAGAACGACGCCATGATGATCTGCGTGTCCCGCAGTTGCACACCCAAGCTGATCCTGGATCTGTGACAGATGGCGACGAAGGGCGCCGAGGCGGCCACCGTCACGCACCCGGCTCGACGCCCCGTGAAGCGCAATCGGGTGCTGGTGCCGGCGCTGTGCTTCGTCGTCATGACCACGGCGGTGATACAGACGGCGGTCGTGCCGCTGCTCCCCGCCATAGCGTCGCAACTCGGCGTCGATTCGGCCGCCGTGGGCTGGGTGGTCACGGCGAACCTGCTCGCCGCGGCGGTGTGCACGCCGGTCCTGGGCCGGCTCGCCGATCGGCGCGGTCCGCGCCCGGTTCTGCTGGGGACGCTCGTCCTGGTACTCCTCGGCTCGGTGCTGTGCACCGTCACCGACCACCTTCCGTTCCTCGTCCTCGGCCGAATCCTCCAAGGGGTGTCGTTCGCGCTGTTTCCGATCGGCGTCGCCGTGCTGCGAGGTCGCCTCGACCCGCGCCGGCTCCTGAACGCCATCGGGTTGATGTCGGGGATCCTGGCGGTGGGCGGGGGAGTCGGCATGGTCGCCGCCGGCGTGATGCACACCGAGGGTGCGGACTTCCGGCGGGTGTTCGCGCTGCTCGTCGCACTGAACCTCGCCGCCCTGGTCGTTGCCTGGGTGACTGTTCCTCGCGGCGGGGCGGCGCAGTCCCGGGACGGCGTCGACGTGGCCGGCGTCGGACTGATGGCTGTGGGGCTCTCCGCGCTTCTTATCGCCCTCGCCGAAGGCGGCCGGTGGGGGTGGGCCTCGCCGCAGACGATCGGTGTCGCGGCAGTGGGGGTGGTCGTCTCGGCGGGCTGGTACCTACACGAGCGACGGACCAGGGCACCCCTCGTCCCGCCGCCGCTGCTGTCCGGTCGGCGCGTCGCGGGCACTCACCTTGCGGCATTTCTCGTCGGAATGGCCATGTACATCCAGTTTCTGGGCTCGGCGCAGTTCGTCCAGGCCTCGCGGGCCGCCGTTGGATACGGCTTCGACGCGTCGGTGCTGCGTACCAGCCTCGTCGTGCTGCTCCCCGGTTCGGTGGCGGGTGTGGTCGCGGCATCGGCGAGCGGCCGATTCGTTCACCGCTACCGCGCCGACCGCGTGCTCATCGCGGCCTGCGGGATCGGGGTGGCCGGATTCGTGATGCTGGCACTGGCCCACACCCGACTGTGGCAGGTGATCGTGGCGCTCGTCGTGATAAACGTCTTCGTGAGTGCGTCCTGTGCGGTGCTGCCTGCGCTGCTCGTCGACGCCGTGCCTTCCGAATTCACCGGGGTCACCAACGGCATCAACGCGATTGCGCGGACCTTCGGCAGTTCGCTCGCCAGCGCCCTGGTGGCGACGCTGCTCGCGTCCGTGACCGTCGCCGGCACGGATCTGGCGTCCGAGCGGGCTTTCGTGATCGCGTTCTGGGTCGGCGGAGCGGCGGCGGGAGCCGCCGGACTGGTAATCGCTTGTGCGGAACACTTTTGGAGAAGTTCTGCCGATCGGGGTATCCGATTCGGGACAGTATCAGTTAATCTATAGAGCATAGGTTTGGAGCGGTGGCGCGAGGCGTGCCGTGACATCGATGTCGCCAGGCGGCGACGGCGGAAGGTTGAGTGGAGATGGCTGCGACAATCGGGTCGGCATTGCACTGGTGGGCGGCAACGAAGGGCGACCAGCGGGCGATCATCGTCGACGACGACGCGCTCACGTACCGGGAATTGCAGGACTGGTCGAGCCGAATCGCTCGCCGGGTCGTCGAGGCCGGGATCGAGCCGGGGGATCGAGTCGGTGTCCTCGGCCCGAACTCGATCGAGTGGCCGGCCATCGCCCTCGGTGTTCTCAAAGCGGGTGCAGTCCTCGTACCGCTGAATCCCCGGCTCAAGCCGGCAGAACTCCGCAAGGTGATCGACGACGCGGGCGCCCGGCTGGTGATTGCGCCCGCCGAGTTCGGCGACTCGGTCGCCGCGACACGCGTCCTGGGCCCGGCGTTCGATGCGCTGCCCTTCGACGAATTCTCCGCCCTGCGCCGGGGCGGCGTCGACGACTTCCGGATCGACGTCGGGCCCGACGAACCGACAGCGCTGTTGTTCACCAGCGGTTCGACGGGGCTCTCCAAGGGCGTGATCTGCACCAATCGCACTTTGCTGAACATCGTCTTCGAGGCGTCACTGACAGAGGACGGGCTGCGACCCGGGGCGACCACACTGCTGGTACTACCGCTTGTTTTCACACCCGGCCTCGTGTGGGGTCTCCTCATGACCACCGTGCTCGGCGGGACCATCATCATCGAACGCGAACTGAAACCCGGACGTGCCGCGGCATTGCTGAGCGAGCACCGGGTCCAGGCCCTCTTCGGTGTCCCCCTGATCTTCGACGCCATCTCCCGTGCACCCGAATTCGACGACGCCGACCTCGGATCGTTGCGCACGGCGATCGTCGGTGGCGCCGCCGTCGCGCCCGCACTGCTGCAGAGGTGGGCAGACAAGGGGGTCGCGCTCCGTCAGATCTATGGAATGACGGAGGCCGGGGGAGTCGCGACCGCCACTCTCGTGAGTGAGGCCTTCGACCACCCCGGGACGTGCGGAAACGGCTCCATCTTCACCGAGATGAAAGTTGTCCGCCCGGACGGAACCGAGGCCGACCCCGGCGAGGAAGGCGAAATTCTCCTCAGCGGCCCGGGCGTCACGCCCGGCTACTGGAACGACGAGGAGTCCACCGCGGCCGCGTTGCGGGACGGCTGGCTGCACAGCGGCGACCTGGGAACCCGTGACAGCGAGGGGCGCCTGCAGTTCGTCGACCGGCTCAAGGACCTCATCATCACGGGAGGAATCAACATCTCACCCGTGGAACTGGAGCGCGTGATCGGTGAGATCGACGGAGTCGAGGAAGTCGCGGTGATCGCCGCGAAGGACCCGCGGTTCGGCGAGACACCCGCCGCGATCGTGACGGTGACCGGTGACGTCGACGAAGCCGCCATCGTCGAGCACTGCGACCGACTCGTCGCCGACTACAAGGTGCCCCGATACGTCGTGATCCGGAACGAACCACTGCCGCGCCTCCCTAGCGGAAAGCTGTCGAAGACGGCGATCCGGTCGGAGTACAAGGACGTGTCCGAGCGGTTCTCGAAGGTGCGCTGACGGTGCCACTCCGGAGCGACGGTCCAACGAAGAGAAAGAGCTGTAGATGACTCGTGTCGGTGTCGAGAACGTAGTCGAGCTGGAACGGGACGAGGAGATCGCCATCGTGCGGTTGAATCGCCCGGAACGACTCAACGCCTTCACCCTCGAAGTGCGGGATCGGATCATCGAGGTATTCGACGAGTGCGATGCGGACGACACCGTACGCGCGATCGTCGTCACGGGAACCGGCCGGGCCTTCTGCGCCGGGGCCGATCTCGCCGCGGGCGGGGACACATTCGTACTGGACGACGACCCGGTGACCGGTGGGGCCCCGCCGGATTCGGGAGGCGAGGTGTCGCTGAGGATCTACCGGTCGACGAAGCCGGTGATCGCGGCAATCAACGGTCCCGCAGCGGGGGTCGGGGTGACGATGACGCTTCCGGCCGACGTCCGGATCGCCTCGGACACTGCGAAGTTCGGTTTCGTGTTCACCCGTCGTGGGCTCGTGCCCGAGGCCTGTTCCACCTGGTTCCTGCCCCGGATCGTCGGGATCTCGACCGCAGTCGAGTGGACCGTCGGCGGCAAGATGGTGTCCGCGGCGGAGGCGCTCGCACGCGGCCTCGTCCGTGAGATCGTCCCCGCCGAATGCGTGCTGCGGAGAGCGATCGAGGTGGCGCGCGAATTGTCGGCGGGCACCTCGCCGGTCTCCGTCGCGCTGACCCGGCAGCTCATGTGGCGAATGCTCGGAGCCGACAGCCCCGAGGTAGCTCACCGTGCCGAATCGATCGCCATCCATGCGCGCGGGACGTCCGCCGATGTCCGCGAGGGCGTCGCGGCGTTTCTCGAGAAGCGGCAACCGGACTTCCCGCAATTGATGTCCGATGGTGTACCCACCCTTTTCGACTGAGTGCCCTGTCCGCTACCGACGCACCTGCTGCGATCTCGCGAGACCTTGTAGCGATAACGACGGTGGTCAGCTGGTGTGGGCGATCTGGTCCCAGCCGTCGACGGATTCGGGGGTCCGGTGTAGATGGCGGCCGGGCGGACGAGCTTGCCGAGACGCTTCTGCTCGAGGATGTGGGCGCACCAGCCGGCGGTGCGGCCGCAGGTGAACATCGCGGGCATCATGTGCGCGGGGACCTCGGCGAAGTCGAGGATGACTGCCGCCCAGAATTCGACGTTGGTTTTCGATGGCCCGGTCGGGGCGGCGTTCGCGCAGTTCGGCGAGGGCGGCCTGCTCGAGTGCGGCGGCGACGTCGACGCCGGTTGAACCGTTCGGTGACGGTTTTCGCTTCGTCGATCCGCTTCTGCGGGACGGCGGGCTGGTAGATGCCGCGGGCGGGCTGGGCGACGTAGGACAGGGCCAGGACGGAGGCGCGGGCGAGTTGTTCGCGGGCGGTGTCGGGGGACTCCGCGAATGTGCTGCCCACTAGATCTTCTCTCACTGGTGAGATCACAGGTTCCTCAGTTCATTCATGCAGATCGTCCCGTTGCCCTGGGCGCGTTCGGTGTGGTCCATCGGTATGGCGCGCATCCTCGTGCGGCGTCGGTGATGCATCCAAGGAGGCACCGCCGACGCCACTTGGCTCGACCATGTGGGCCGGTGAATGGTGCGTGATGGTGCTACGAGAGGACGTCGGCGAGGGCTTCGAGGAGCGCGGCCTTATCTTTGGTGCCCACTATCTGTTTGACGACCTTGCCTTCGTGGAAGAGGACCATGGTCGGAATCGACATGATGCGGAAGTTCTTGGTCGAGTTGGGGTTTGCGTCGACATCGAGCTTGGCGATGGTGATGTCGGTGTGCTCGGATGCGATCTCGTCGAGTACCGGGGCGATCTTCGTGCACGGACCGCACCACTGGGCCCAGAAATCGACGAGTACGGGCTTCGTGCTGTTCAGGACAACCTTGGTAAAGGAGTCGTCGGTCACGGTGACCGTTCGGGCGTCGGACATGGGTAGCTCCTTGGGTTGAGAGACTGTACGGATCATTCGACTGCGGGTGGTCACGCGAGGATGTTGACCTCGGGGTCGAGCTTGATGTCGACCAGATAGGGTCCTCGGAGATCGTGGGTGATGTGCTGGAGTTCGTCGAACTCTTCGAGCTTCCGAATGGACATCGCTCCAGCGCCGAGTGCTTCGGCGATGGGCCCGAATTCTGGCCACGTAGTGAGGGAATGGTTCGGATCGGCGCCGTAGCGTTGAAGTTTGGTGTGCTCGGCACCGTATGCGCTGTCGTTGAAGACGAGGACGAGGAGGGGCAACTGGTGGCGAACGGCGGTGGTGAGTTCGGCCAGGTGCATCATGAATCCGCCGTCGCCGACGACCGCGATGGTCAACTCGTCGGGACGTGCAAACGAAGCGCCGATCGCGCCGGCGAGACCGAGCCCGATTGCGCCGAAGCCTCCCATGGTGGTGAAACGCCGCGCGTCGGGCACCTCGATGCGCGGCCAGACAGCGTTTGTGAAGCGGCCGATATCACTGACCATCGTTCGGTTCGACGGCAGCACGTCGTTGAGTTTGAGGCAGGCGGTTCGCACATCGACCGTGTCGACAGCTGTTTGGTCCGGGTACTCGGACTCGGGGCAAAAGTCGACCAAGGTCCGCTGCACCGACTGCAGCCATCCGGGGTGTGAGGGTGTGTGATCTATCGCGTCGAGAGCTTCCCGAATCGAGTCGGCGACCAGGGCGGCGTCACCCGCGATGTACTCGGTGGCGGGTAGGTACCAGCCGAAGCGTGCGGGATCGATGTCGACCTGGACCACATGTTTGTCGGCCAGAAGTTCGCCATGGAAGGTGGTGTAGACGTTCAAACTCGCGCCGAAGGCGATGATCAGATCTGATTCGGCGATGGCTGTGGCGGCCACGGTGTGAGAGAGGCTGCCGCAGATTCCGAGGTTGCTGGGGTGCCCGCGGAACATGTCTTTGGCCAGCACAGACGTGGCAACTGGGGCAGCTAACGCGTCGGCGAGAGCGAGCAGGGCATCGTCGGCACGCGACAACACGGCCCCGCGGCCGGCGAGGACGATCGGGCGTTTGGCGCTCGCGATAAGACCGAGCGCCGCATCGAGGTCGTCGATTGACGGAACCGTTGGCGATGAGTGCACCGCGACGGAGACCGGTGATTGCGCTCCCGCATCCTCGAGCATCAAGTCGACCGGAATGTTCAGAACGACCGGTCTGCGTTCGGCGACCACACGTTGGAACGCTCGATTGAGGTCACGCCCAAGGGTTTCGCGCCGATGCACCTTGTCGTATCCCGCTCCCGCGGCCTGTGCGAAGGAACTGATGTCCATCCGTTGAAAGTGGGTCGGTTCCGCCGGTGTATCCCCGGTCAGGAGCAGGACTTGGCTGCGGCTGCGCACTGCTTCCACCAGCGACGTCATGGTGTTGGACAAGCCGGGGCCATGCGTGACCGTGGCGACGCCAACCCGCCCGGTGCTGCGAGACCAGCTGTCCGCCATCGCCACCGCACTACTCTCATGCACGACGGGGACAAACTGCCCTCCACACTCACGGTAGTTCGCGACATACAGCATGTTCGCGTCACCCATGAGCCCGAACATCACATCGACACCATGGCCGAGAAGGGAATCGGCACATGCCTCGAAGATCTTCATACGAAATGCTCCCTAGTGAGATCCGTCTGCTGCCAGATACCGTTCGACGTCGAGTGCTGCGCTGCAGCCACTGCCGGCCGCGGTGATCGCCTGTCTGTAGGTGTGATCGACGAGGTCGCCGCACGCGAACACGCCGGACACGGGCGTCCGAGAGGTTCGTCCTTCGGTGAGGACGTATCCGGCATCGTCGAGTTCTACTTGTCCGTGCACGAGGTCGTTGCGCGGATCGTGCCCGATCGCGATGAACACCCCGGTCACTCGCAACGTCGTGAGGTGATCGGTGGCCGTGTCGCGCACCACGAGTCCGACAACCTGCTCGTCACCGATCACATCCTCGGCGACGCTGTTCCACAGGAACCGGATCTTGGAGTTCGCGAAAGCGCGTTCCTGCATGATCTTCGAGGCCTTCAGCGTGTCCCGGCGGTGCACCACGGTCACGCTGGCCGCGAACCGGGTGAGGAACATCGCTTCTTCCAGCGCGGAGTCTCCGCCGCCGATTACTGCGATGTGTTGGTCGCGGAAGAAGAAGCCGTCACAGGTGGCGCACCAGGACACTCCGTGCCCGGACAGACGTTTCTCGTTGGGCATCCCGAGGGTGCGGTACGCCGACCCCATCGCCAGGATGACCGTTTTCGCGTCGTAGTGTTCACCGTCGACGGTGACGCGCTTGACCGTGTTCGTCAGATCGACGGATGTGACGTCCTTGGCGAGGAGGTCCGATCCGTAACGCTCGGCTTGCTTGCGGAGCGTGTCCATGAGTTCGGGGCCCTGGATTCCTTCGACGAAGCCAGGAAAGTTCTCGACGTCGGTCGTCTGCATGAGTGCCCCGCCGTACTGGGTGCCCTCGAACACCAACGGGTTCAGGTTTGCGCGGGCGGTGTAGATGGCGGCGGTGTACCCGGCCGGGCCGCCGCCGATGATGATGACGTTGCGTGGGGAGTTCATGGTTGCTCCGAGTCAGTGAAAGGCGGCAACGCCGGTGATGGCTTGGCCGACGATGAGCGTGTGGATCTCGCCGGTGCCCTCGTAGGTCAGAACGGATTCGAGATTGGCCATGTGCCGCATCACCGGATACTCGAGGGTGATGCCGTTGGCGGCCAGGATGGTGCGCGCACTGCGTGCCACATCCAGGGCGCTCTGCACGTTGTGCAGTTTGCCGAAACTGACCTGCTGCGGGTGGAGCTGCCCGGCGTCCTTGAGTCGACCGAGGTGGAGAGCCAGCATGAGTGAGGTGTTGACCTGGGTGAGCATTTCGACGAGCTTGCGCTGCGTGAGCTGGAAACCGGCTATGGGCCGCCCGAACTGGGTCCGCGTGGTCGAGTAGTCGAGCGCCGCCTCGTAACAGGCCCGCGCCGCCCCGACAGCTCCCCAAACGATCCCGAACCGGGCCTCGGTCAAGCATGAGAGGGGAGCGCGCAGGCTCGTCGCCTCGGGGAGTGCGGCGGAGCTGGGGAGCCGGCAGTCCTTGAAGACCAACTCGGAGGTGGTTGATGCGCGAAGTGACATCTTGTGCTTGATGCCGCGGGCGGAGAAGCCGGGGGTGTGGCGGGGGACCACGAAGCCGCGGACACCGTCCGGGGTCTTCGCCCACACGACGGCCACATGCGCGATGCTGCCGTTGGTGATCCACATCTTGCTGCCGTTGAGCACCCATTGCCCGTCTTCGAAGCGCGCGGTGGTGCGCATCCCGGAGGGGTCGCTACCGGCATCGGGTTCGGTGAGCCCGAAGCATCCGATCGCTTTCCCTTCCGCCATCGCCGGTAGCCATGTCTGCTTCTGTTCCTCACTGCCATAACGCCAGATCGCGAACATCGCCAATGATCCCTGGACCGAGACGAAGCTCCGCAGTCCGCTGTCTCCGGCCTCGAGTTCCAGGCATGCGAGCCCGTAGGCCACCGCACTGGTTCCGGGGCAGTCGTAGCCCTGCAGGTGCATGCCCAACAATCCCAACCCGCCTGCGGCCCTGGGGAAATCCTCGGGAAGGTACGCATTGTCATACGCGTCCGGGAGCCGGCCGAGCAGGTCGCGGCGGACGAACCCGCGGACCGTATCGCGGATGAGCCGCTCCTCCTCGGACAGCGAAGAGTCGATGTTCAGGAAGTCGTAGGCGTTCAACGACGGGGGAGTGTTCTGCTTCAGGTCTGAGGTGGGTGCTGCGGTGGTGGTCATGAACTGCTCCTTCGTCATGCGGTTTCGCGTCGGGTTTCGAGTTCGTCGAGCCAGTCTCGGATGTCTGTGCTGTGTTCGCCGAGCTGCGGTGCCCGGGTTCGGTACGTGACCGGTGTGGCCGACAGACTGATGGGGTTGGCGACCTGGCGTCCGAGTCGAGTGTCGCCGTCGGCGGTGTTTGTGACGGGTTCGAGGCCGAGTTCGGTGGCGAGCTGGAATGCATCCGCGATGTTGTTGACCGCGCCGGCGGGCACCCCTTGTGCTGTCAGTGCTTTCGTCCAATGGTGCGCTGGGTGCGCCGCCAACGCCCGTTCGAGGCTGTCGCGTAGTGCCTGTCGATTCCGCACTCGCAGTTCGTTGGTGATGAACCGGTCGTCCTGAGCCAATTGAGAGGCACCTAGGGTGGAGCAGAGCTGGCTGAACTGTCGATCGGTGCCCACGGCAAGGACCAGGGCGCCGTCGCCGGTGGCATAGGTGTCGTAAGGGGCGATGCTGGGATGTCCGTTGCCGATGGCATGGGGAATCTTCTCCGCCAGAACGTATCCCGAGGACTGATTCGCCAGCGCGCTCAGTAGCGCCGACATGAGGTTTACCTCCACGCGCTGGCCCATTCCGGACCTTTCGCGTTCGTGGAGTGCGGACAATATTCCGACCGTGGCAAAGAGCCCGGCCAGCACGTCGACGAGAGCGACGCCGACCTTCGTCGGTGAGTTCTGATCGGGTCCTGTGATGCTCATCAGACCGCCGAGCGCCTGGACGAGGAGGTCGTAACCGGCGAGTTCGCGGCCGGCCCCGGGGCCGAACGCTGAGATGCTGCAGTACACCAATTCGGGGTTGGCCTGGCGGATGGTGGTTTCGTCCAATCCGAACCGCGCCATGGTACCGGGTCGGAAGTTCTCCACGAGCACATCTGCATGCTCGGCGAGGGTCCTGGCGACCTGGAGGTCGTCCGGGTCGCGGAGATCGAGCACGATGCTGCGTTTGTTCCGGTTGACGCCGAGGTAGTAGGTGCTCTGTTCGTCGACGAACGGGGGCCCCCAGGCGCGGGTGTCGTCCCCTTCGGGGCGTTCCACCTTGACGATCTCGGCGCCCAGGTCGCCGAGTGTCATCGTGCAGAACGGGCCCGCGAGGACTCGTGAGAAGTCCGCTACCAGCAGGCGAGAGAGCGGGGGGTTGGTCATGTGGTCTCCTTGGATCGGTCCGCACGCGCTCGCTGTCGGTGGTGACTTCGAGTGGTCATCGGTGACACCATTTGCCGCCCTCTCTTGTCGAGCAGGTTTCTGCTTGCCGACCGTGGTGCGTTGTCGAAGGCAGCGCCACGCCCCTTGCCGACGGTCTGACAGACCGAGGTCGCTGGTCCCGGGGCAGGGTGCGGTGGTGTTTGGAGATGCGGTGGGGTGCCTGGCTGCTGGGCCCCCCACCGCCGGATTTGCTAGACGGAGGAAGTCGTCGCGGTCTGCGTGGCCTTGGCCGGCGTTCCGGTCAACCAGATGTCGAGGGCCTGAGGTGCGACTTCGGCGGCGCGGCCTTCGAGCTGCTCGAGAGTCAGGCTGCTGATCGGGTGGGTGATCACGACGGGCTCGAGGTCCGCCATTCCACGCGCGTCTCGCTGCAGGCGGGCTTCGTGCTCGAACTCGGTGGTCACGATGACCGCCGTGGGCAGTCCGGCCTGTTCGAGACGAACGCCGTCGGTAACACACGCGGAGCAGCAGGAGCCGCAGTCGCCGATTGCGGTCAGCGCGATGTCGTTTTCAGCGGCAATCCGGTTGATTACTTCAGCACTTGCATCTGAGGAGAAGTGCTCCTTGTCGTAGTACTCGACGGAGGCGAACTTCACGCCCAATTGCTCGAGTGCCCGGACGGTGGCCCGCAGCAGTTTGGCAGCATTCCACTTCGTGTTGCTCAGCACTGCCAAACGAAGGCCATCTGCGCTGTTCGGCCGGGTTGCCAGGGGAGAGGCCTCCACCTCGACAACACCTCGGGGGTCGTAAATGCCATCGGTCATCGTTCTTTCCTCGCTGTTTTCAGATCTTGTGTGGTGGGCGAACGGGGAGCTACAAACGGCAGGAGCCGTCGGAGCATTCGAGGCCGCCGGGGTCGCCTGTCGGCACGGTGTCGTCGCTGATGGCTCGCAGCACCGGCGTGGTCGCGGTGCTCCATCCGGGCAGGAAGGCCGAGAATCGACCGGCCGCGCCGCCCGCGATGAACAGATGGATGTCGTCGGGGGTGAACACGATCGGCACCTGTCGGCCGGACTGGCGTGGATACCACTTCGGTAGGTTGCGGTTGTAGGTGGTTCCGCCGGGAGGGGCGTAGCGATTGCCGTAGCTGACCTTGTCCCAGTCGTTGGTTCCGTTGAGCCACAGGTATCGGCGGATGTCGTCGCGGGTCCATCCGAAGGATGCGATCGTGCGTGCGTGTTCGATGCCGAGGACGACGGTGCAGGAGCCGCCGAGCACGGCGTTGTTGTGGCCGATCGTGCTCATTGCCGAGGCGATGGAGTCCAAGATGCCCTGCGGGTCATCGGAGATGTGGTTGGTCACGCTGTGGGGGGCTTCGGCGCCGATGACGAGCACCGTGCTGTCTTCGGGGGCGTAGCCATGTTCGACATGGTAGGGAGCCCAGGGGCTGGCTTCTTCGTTCTCCGCGATGCAGAAGGTGTATTTGCCCGGATGGCCGAGGGTGCTCTTGTCGAGTTCGCCGGGGATGCCCCCGCCGACGCTGAGCATGATCAGTCGAACTGCCCGGCCGATGGTGGCGTTTGCCCGGTTGCCGGAGCCGAAGAGGTTTCCGCCGGAGTTCATGCCGATTTCGCGAGCGATCGGGCCGTTGACGACGATCAGCGGCGAGACGACGTGAGTGGTGGCCTGGATGCCGTTGAGGTTGAAGCGTGTGTCGGCCAGGGCGAGTACTGCGGCACGCACGACGGGTGCGTATTCCGGCTTGCAGCCGGCCATCACCATGTTGACTGCGAGGAGTTCGCGGGTCAGGCTGCCCCATCGCGGCGGGATTCGTGCCTCGAGGGTGTGGGGGTCGCCGCCGAGTGCCTCGACCACGGCAGCGACTCGCTCCGGGGTGGGGGGAACTACGGGCAGGCCGTCGCTCCACGGCTGGTTGAAGTAATGCTCGACCAGGTCGTTGTGGTCGATGCGAGGTTGTACGGCCGTCATTTCGGTTGTCCTCCTTGGTAGATCCGATTTACCTGGGCCAACCGTAAGTCCGCTACACCATCACAGTCCAAGACATGTTTGGTCACCTATTATATTCTGAGGATATGAATGATCCGGAGATGCGATTACTCCGCTATTTCGTCACGGTTGCCGAGGAACGACACTTCGGACGGGCAGCCGAGCGACTGCACATGGCGCAACCGCCGTTGAGTCAGCAGATCCGAAAGCTCGAGCACCAGCTGGGGGTCGAGCTGTTCGATCGTTCGCGGCGGCCGATTGAACTCACCGATGCCGGTCATGCCTTGTTCGAAGAGGCCCGCCTTTCACTCGTGCACGGGGAACGAGCCTTCGCAGCAGCACGTCGGGCCGCCACCGGGCAACTGGGGCATCTGCATATCGGTGCCTTGCAGGCCGCGGTAGACGGGGTGTTGTCGTACGTCATGCGTGCTCACCGCCGTGATTACCCCGATGTCAAACTCGAACTCGCGGAACTGGGTACAGCGGACCAAATCGTCCAGCTCACCGAACATCGACTCGACGTCGGATTCCTACGTGGGCCCGTGGACGAACCCACCCTTACCGTGGAGACGCTGATCGAAGACCCGCTCGCGGCGGTGGTGTGCGACGACGACCCTCTCGCTGACCGCGGAAGAATATCCCCCGGGATATTGGCCGATAAACCCATCATCCTGTGGACGCGGGCCGCAGCGCCGACCACCTTCGCCGATGTGGTCGAGCTGTTCCGGCAACACAAGATCCAGCCCCCGGTCGTCGAAGAATCTCCGCGCATTCAAACCATTCTGGCGCTTGTGGCCTCCGGTGCAGGGGTGGCATTGCTACCTACATCGTTCATCAATCTCAGCCGCCAGGGAGTCCGGTTCGTTCCACTCCATGACCCGCTCCCACACCGCCCGCTGTCCCTGGCCTGGCGCGCCGGCCAACAGTCGCCGCTCGTCGCAGGCTTCGTCGACGTCGCTCGCCGCACTGGACCGCAGTATCTGCAGGATCTGACGCTGCGACACCCCCAGCTCCGACCAGAATCGTGACCGAAGTCTTCGTCGGGGAGAGCGCCCGATGCAGGTCACACGATCGGTGTCCGATCGCATGCCGAACGGAGAGCGGAATAGGTGCATCGAAGTGATCAATGCACCTAGACTTGATGCATGACACACATTGATTGCGGGCGTTGCCTCCATGGAACTGCGTGATCTGGAGGCATTCTCCGCTGCCGCGCGGTTCGGGCACTTCGGACAAGCGGCCGAGAACAGATTCATGTCGCAATCGGCGCTGAGCCGTGCCATCGGACGTCTGGAAGACGAGCTGGGAGTTCCGCTGTTCGACCGCGTCGGACGGACCGTACGACTGAACCGGTACGGCGAGATCTTCCGGGCGCGTGTGGAGGAAGCCTTTAAAGCACTTGATACGGGCTGGTCGGAGATTACCGACGCCGTCGATCCGAATCGCGGGATCGTGACGATGGCGTTCATACCCACCATCGGACCGACACTGGTCCCTCGCCTGCTTCGAGAGTTCCGGCGGACTCATGCGAATGTGCGGTTCCAACTGTCACAGGGCGGGGCCGGGTCCGTGGTCGGGATGCTTCAGGACGGCTCGGTGGACCTCTGTCTGACAGCTCCCGACCCGCAAGTGCCTGGTGTGGAATGGGTACCACTCTGGAAGGAGCCGATGGTTCTGGCTGTTCCCGAAGACCATCAACTGGCATCCTCGGGCACTGTGCAACTGGCCGATCTCGCAGAAGTGCCAGTAGTTACACTGAAGCGCGGCTTCGGAATTCGTCAGATCACCGATGAGCTCTTCGAGAAAGTCGGCGTCACCCCGACGATCGTGTTCGAAGCTGCCGACGTGCCCACCGTCCGCGGCCTGGTGGCAGCCGGACTCGGGGTCGCCATCCTCCCTCCCTCTCCCGACACACATCAGGTCGGGTTGCCGGTAGAGATACCGATCAGCGACGTCGACGCCAGCCGCGTCGTCGGGGTCGCACGAGTCACCAGCCGCTACATGCCAGCCGCTGCGCACGCATTCCTCGAGCACGTCATTTCCATGGCAGAGACCCCGCGGAGCTGAAGCTCCACGGGGTCAGTCTTCAGCAATCAGCCCAGGCCGAGATGCGGAAGCCAGAGCACGACGCCGATAGCGATCAGGATGCAACCGACCAAGTCGAACACTGAGCCGGTACGAAGCATTCGCTTGATCGGAACGAAACCGGAGCCGTACACAATTGCGTTGGGAATCTGGGCGATCGGAAGCATGAATCCGAACGATCCGCCGAAGACGCTGGCAATAGCAGGAATTACCGGATTGATCCCGGCCGCCATCGCGATAGGAACGACGATGGGCACGACGATTGCCACAGCCGCGGTATTGCTCGTCGTCTCGGACAGCAAGATCGCCATCGCGACAGCGAACAGAGTAATCACGAACAGGCTCGGAAAGCCCAGATTCTGGCTGAGGGTCTCGCCGACGAGATCTGCGAGACCGGTCGAGGACAACAGACCGCCGAGCACGATGCCCGCGCCGACCAGGACAATCACCCCCCAGTCGATCCGCACCGCCTGTTCCCAGTTCAAAACCCTGGCACCGGATTTGCTCCCGGGCAGAACGAACAGCAGAGTCGCCGCGATCACTGCCACCGCGCCGTCGTCTAGGTGGCCGGCAACGAAAGTCGCGACTGAGGAGTCGACACCAAACGTTAGCGAGACAACGCTCGGGGTCAACCATGCCGCACACACCAGGCAGAAGGCGAACAGCGTGCTGCGCTCACCTGTTGAAAGTCGGCCGAGTTGAGCACGCTCCTGACGCAGGTAGTCGAGATCGGGCAGCGCGCGACATTCCGGGCGGTTCATCGAGATGATGACCACGCACAAGATAACGAACATGATGGCGACGATGGGGGCTGTTGCCGCCGTCCACTGCAAGAAGCCGATGGAGGTGCCCGTGAGCTTTTCTATGTAACCGATGCCGACGAGGTTGGCTGGGCTTCCGATGGGCGTCAACAGGCCGCCGACCGCCGCTGCATACGCGATCATCAGCATGAGAGCGGTCGCGAAGCGGGTCTGCTTGGGCTCGGTTGAATCGGTATTCCCGGGGGCCATGATGGGGTTGAGCGTGCGGATCAGGCCCAGCCCGATCGGCAGCAGCATTGTCGCCGTTGCCGAGTTCGATACGAATGCGGAGATCACCAAGGCGATAGCCCCGAAGGCCACGATCACGCGGTAGGACGACTTCGCGACCCCGGGCAGGGTAAGTACACGCAGCGCGAACCGGGCGTCGAGGCCATGCACGTTGATCGCCTTGGCGAAAAGGAAACCTCCGATCAGCAGAAAGATGACCGAGGAGGAAAACGAGGAGAAGACGAGATCACTTCCGTTGCCGCCGTCTGGGCTGTCCGCGATTCCGAGTGTTGCAGCGAGTCCGATCGCGAGGAGTGACGTCACCGCGAGCGGAAGTGCCTCGGTGATCCAAAAGGCCACGGCCAGAATCAAGATGGCGGCCAGCCGTTGTTGCGGTCCACTCAACCCCGTTGGGATGACAAGCAGGGCGACGAACCCCAGGCTGCCGATAAGGAGTCCGATGGCTTGTGTCCTTGTACGGCTCCGCGGACGCTCCTGGTCCACGGTAGGACGAACCTCGCTTCTCGATGCGTTCGGTACTCGAGTCGGCACTGTCATTTGGGCCTCCGCTGGACGGCATCCGACGTCATACGTGCGGGTGGGATGCCGAATCGTTCGTGAGTGCTTATGTGGGTTAGATCACGTTAAGCACTGGCAATCATTGCGGTCCAGTGAACGGTTTGCCTATAACTCATGCGTGTGACGCATATAGACGTCTACATGATGTCGGACAGCCCCGGCGGCGCATCGGCACGGACGTAGGGAGAAGCCCTCGGTTCCTGTGGGGTCGAGGCCTTCCCTGGCTCTGGTCTCTGCGGTTAGCTTCAGACTTCTTGGCGTGGAACGTTTCAGGCGGACCAAATTGGTACCGGCTGGGAGCTGTACGAATTGGCGGTAAGTGCGCTGCATCACGGTCGGCGCTCGTGCGGACGATCCGTGTGCGCTCCGGAGTACGTCTAGCTGTGTCGGATGGGGACAGGCCACCGGCGTCCTCCGGCTGTTTGGCGGCTCAGTGCAGTCGTAGTGACTCGCGTTCGTCTGCGCCCGCTGTACCCGCGGTCGATATAGATACGCGACCGCGTACTAGCTGCCGAACACGGATGGCGGTTCAGTGGCTACACCGCGCTTCCTCATGGTCAGTGGGAAGTGTGCGTTTTACGGTAGCGGGTGTGGAACTTCGTCACCTCATAGGTTTTGTTGCCGTCGCTGAAGAATTGAATTTCGGACGGGCGGCGGCGCGATTACACATGTCGCAGCCGCCACTGAGTCAACAGATTCGCGCACTCGAACGCGACTTGGGTGTGGTGTTGTTTGAGCGGACCACCCGCACGGTACAGCTCACAGCTGCCGGGGCGGCGTTTCTGGGGCCGGCGAAGGAAGTACTGGGCGCGGCGGGGGTTGCCCGTAAGGCGGCACTGGCTGCGGGCAGGGGGGAGGTTGGCCGGGTCTCGTTGGGTTTCGCTGGAGCGAGTAGTGCGGTGACGCTGCCACTTCTGACCCGGGCCGTGGGGTCCGAGCTACCGGTGGTCCTGACACCGGATCAGGCGACGGTCAAAGCAGTGGGTGGGCGGTAATGGCGGGGTCGGTGACCGTCCGCGGCAGATCGTCGAGATCGCTGACCGCATCCTCGAGGGCGATGCAGTCGCCGAAGGACAATCCGGCTGCCGCCAGTAGGGCTGCGTACAGTCGATCCAGCATGGTTCCTCAGTTCGTCTTCGTCGTTGGATGGGCCGCGCGCCGGGCACCGCAGGATCGCTGCGACGTCGAGAAGCACTGTCGGGTAAGGGAATCTTCAGTCAAATCGTACTGGCCCGGAGCACGCGCTGGGCTCCGTGCCGGTACTGATGAGGGTGACGTGGCGTGTCGCTTTCGCAGTGCCGGGAAGTGTTCTTGCCGGCGCGACGACGCATGACCGCGGCGCCGATCCCTTCCATGGGCGGGATTGTCGTTGCCAGCGCCCGTGCCAGCCTCACGGCCTCGGGCAGTACTTCATGTGGATGAACGATCCTGTCGATCATTCCGCAACGCAGTGCCGTTTCCGGCTCGAGCCCGTCGCGAAGGAACACCGCCCTGGCCTGGCGTCGGCCGCCGAGTGCCCCCGAGTCGGGATCGCAGTCCGCATATCGTCGCATTTCCCGGGACCCCAGAGAGGCGTGAGAACTGACGATGGCTGCGTCGCACGCCAAGATGAGATCGAGGCCTCCACCGGAGGCAGAGCCGTTGGCGGCTGCAATCAGCGGTGTGTCTATGTCATGTCGGACGAAGCCTGCGAACCCCCATTCCGGGTGTCCGGGTGCGTCGATGCTGTACCCGGCAGTCAGTGCGGCCAGATCCGCACCAGCACAGAAGGTATCTCCTGCACCTGTGATGATGCCGACCCGAAGGTAGGGAGAGGAGGCCAGTGTTTCCATGGCCGCGCCGACCGCGGCGGAGACGTCCGAGTCGACGACGTTGCGGACCTCGGGACGATTGAGCGTTATCACTGCGAGCGGACCGTGCCGCTCCAGGAACGCCGGACCACGAACGGCGTGGCAGAACGGCAACCGGCCGGTGTGGTCGTCGCGCAGGCACGGTGCGTCACCTGCTCGGTCGCGAGGTCTCAGGTGAAATAGCCGATGTCGGACACTGTTTCGATCCCCTTCGATTTGCGTGTGATCCATGACACTATGCGCGGGGAGTGTGCGCTGAAATATTCCGCCGGGCGGTTGCGTCCACGATGATGGTGTACGAGCCGGATCTCGTACCAATGACCGGCGTGTCGTAACCGGACGAGAGACGGTCACCGCGTGATTCTTCGA
>NZ_JBHXWI010000097.1:0-27980 GCF_042671975.1 Rhodococcus sp. NPDC127593
GGGGCCCTCACCCAGCGTTGCCCGCACGGAGGCCGGAAACGGGCAAAACAGCAGGTCGGACAGGGGTTGACAGGACCCCGCCCTTTCAGGGATGACCTGATTTCTGCCACCCTCATGGGACCACTCGGACTGCCGGTGTGGGACCACCACCCTGGCGCGTCGCGCCGGAAATCCCGCGGACGGCTCGTGTGATCGTCGTGTCGGTTTGCCCGGTCTCGAAGGCGGAGGGGCACGGCTTTCGGGACGTTGAAGTCAACGAAGTGAAGGAAGTGATCCCGCGTCTGGCTCGGTGCCCCCAAATTACCGCGTGGATGGTCGGCGGCGACAACCATCCACCGCTGACGATCACCGACATCGACGCTGAAGTCCCGCCGGGGCTGTGATCCTCCCGTGTCGGACGTTGCATCGCGCGGGTGTGTTGTCGATCTTGACGACGGTGACAGGTGTCAGGGGGTGTGTGGGGTGAGGGTGTTGTTGTGGGTCAGGGCCCGGGCGGCGAGTTGCGCGCGTTTGTGGTGTGGGGGGAGGTCGTCGAGGTGGAATTTGGTGTATAGGGCTTGCAGATGTGTTTTGACGGTTTCGGTGCGCACCTTCAGGGTGTCGGCGATGTGTTGGTTCGATGCGGGGATGGGGTGGTCGGTGCCGTCGTGGAAAGGCCGGCACAGTTCGGTGAGGACGGCGTTTTGGGCGGGGGTGAGGTCGAGGGGGCGCTCGAGGGTGCCGCCGATGTTGGTGATGCCGCAGTCCGTCGCGGGCTCACCGTGGTAGCTGAGGGTGCTTTCACCGATCCGGATGACGTCTCCTGGGTGCAGGGTCTGGCGTCCCCGTATTCGTGTGCCGTTGACGAAGGTGCCGTTGCGGGAGAGGCTTTCGTCGATGACGGTCCAGTAGACGCCGATGCGTTCGAGTGTGGCGTGGAGGCGGGAGATGTCAGGGTCGGTCTGTAGTGACAGGTCGGCATCGGCGGAGCGGCCGACGGTGATGGGGGAGCTGTCCGGGATCAGCGGTATCTGGTGGGTGTGTCCGCGGTCGGTGTAGGTCAGCGTCGGGTCGGTCATTGGGGGCCTCCTTTTTGGTGTGGGTTGGTCGAGACGGGCCGGGTGGTGGGCATCTGGGCCAGGATCTTCTCGGTGGTGTCGAGCATCTGCTCGACGACGATTGCTGCGGCGATACCGAGGGCGAGACACACCGCGCTGGCGAGGGGGAGCCACGGGGTGAGGACTCGGGGAAGAACTACCACAGGACGGCCGGGACGAGAAGCGGGGCGGGACCGCGATCCGCTGGGCTCGGACAGTTGGTCGCGGAGCGCGGTCAGGGCGGTGCGTTGGGTGTAGTGGGGGTCGGCGGGCCGGTGTAGGTGTTCGTCGTCATGGGTTGCTTTCTTGTGGTTGTAGTCGTGGTCGGGGGTAGTGACTGGGTGTCGGCTGTCGCCGGTGTCCTTCCATCGTGGTGGGCTGGGGCTGTTGGCGTTAGCCACCCTGGGGGTGACTGTGACCACCCCTGGGTCCGTGCGCCTTCTGAGTGTGTGGTTCCGGTTCGGTCAGGTGAAGGCGGAGGACAGGCACAAGGCGGTGGAGAGGACGCCGATGCTCAGGGCGATGATGCCGAGGGTTCTGGCCCTTCTCGAGGCGGCGCGGGCGCCGGCGAGGTCGCCGCTGCACCAGCGGGGGAACACTTTCAGCGCGTCGCTGAATGCGGCGAAGGCCAGCGGCCAGAAGAACACCACGGCGGCGACGGCCCATCCGACGTTCGACGGCGGGAGTGGGGGCGGCGTCGGCGGCGGGGTGTGTTGTGTGGACAGTTCGGGCAGGGTCATGGGGTCCTCCTGGGCTGGTGCGGCGGGGGTGAGTGCCCCGTTAACAGTGGTCCACGACGATGTTCGGGCACATCCCCCTCAGGGTGGGGTGCGGCCATCCCTTGCTGGGCTCGGTAATGCGCTGGAGGACTGCGATTTCGGCGAATTTTCGGGGTGGGGCGATGTGCACCTTGATGGGGATGAGGGACCCCCGTGGCGCCGGGCATTGTTGACGTCATCGAAAGCTCTCGGCTTCGACCTGATGGTGCGGCGGGGATGCGGCGGCGGGGCCGGTGGTGTTGTCGAGGAGGGTGCCTCATCGGAGTCAGGTGGTCGGTCGCCGCGGTGGCGGTCGACGAACTCCTCCGGTTTCGCTTCTTCAATTGCTCACTTTGCGGTGCCGGGGGAGCGCAGACTGGATTGATGGTGTCGTCGCAGCGTCACAGGGCAGGCAAATCTTGGGCCCGAGTTCGTCCTCCGCGCTGGAGGGGCTGCTTTCCGCCACGGGGCGGGTAGCGCAGGGCACGGTGAACCCGAGAAGCGTCTGGTACGGCACGCCGGTTCGGATCTGCTGCGCCACCACCGCTCGCTGCACCGCCGATCCGCGGACGCGGACACCGGGTGGCATCTGAAGGTTTTCGCCGGCAAGGCGCACACCGAGATCCGATTTCCCGGCGACGCGACCCGGTCCTGACGAAGCATGTCATCGAGCTGGCCGTCAAGACCCCCTTTCGGCGAAGAGAAGTCTTCAGTGTCCGCGACCTGCTTCAGCGGCGCGTGGCCGAAGACCCCCAGGCGCACTATGTCTCGATGCCCACTCCGCGCCCCGTCAAGCCGACGCGGCGGTCCGATGGCCCGGGTCCCTTTCTCGAAGGCGGCGACATCTTCGTCATGGGCGGCGACGTCCTGGTCGGGAACTCGGGCCTGGCGTCGGACCAGGCCGGCATCGACTGGCTGCAGCGCTACCTCGGTCCGGAGGGCTACCGGATCCACGAGGTCCCCCTCACCACGAACTGGCTGCACCTCGACTGCATCTTCGCCGTGGTGCGTCGGGGCCTGTGCATCTGCGACACCAGCGGCCTCGCACGCGGGCTGCCGTCGATCCTGAAGGACTGGGAGGTCATCCCGGCGACACCGGAGGAAGCGCATGCGCTCGGCTGTAACACGATGTGCCTCGAGGAGAATGTCGTGCTCATGGGGGAGGAGCAAACCCGGTTGATCGGGGAGCTCGAGAGGAGGCAGGCCACAGTCGTGTCCGGCTTCCGCATGGACATTGCGTCACAGTGGGGTGGGGGCATTCGTTGTGCGAGCCATCCCCTGCGTCGAGAGGAGTGAGCCCTCGGCCTGCGGTCACGATGGCGAAGGCGCGGCGGCGCTCACGGAAGCTCAGCCGCGAACGAGGCCCAACCCGGTGCCGCGAGTACTGCGGGGTTGGCCGGTTCGAGTCGGGAAGGTCGGCCTCGAGTCACGGCGCGCTTCCGAACTTCCAACGGCCCCCTTCTCGGGCATTCAAAGCATTGCTCTGTCTTGCTGTGAGCGCGCTGAGAACCGGGCCTGGCAGACGGTTCCGGGGCGATAGTGTGGTTCGGTGCGCGCCGGTAGCAAATGGAGCATCCCGTGAGGGTGTTGATCGTCGAGGACGAACCGCGCCTGGCGGACATGGTTCGCAGGGGTCTCGAACTGGAAGGGTTCGTGGTGGTCACGGCGTCCACCGGCCCGGACGGTCTGTGGCACGCTACCGAGGACACCTTCGATGTGATCGTGCTCGACATCATGCTGCCCGGGCTCAACGGGTACGAACTGCTCCGCACGCTGCGCGCCAAGGAAATTTGGACGCCGATCCTCATGCTCACCGCGAAGGACGGCGATTACGACCAGGCGGACGCATTCGAGTTGGGCGCGGACGATTATCTGACGAAGCCGTTCTCCTTCATCGTGCTCGTCGCGCGGTTGCGTGCTCTGATTCGTCGAGGTGCACCCGCCCGGCCCGTCGTCCTCTCGGTGGGCAGTCTGACGCTCGACCCGTCACGGCATCGGGTCGAGCGGGACGGCGAGGAAGTGTCGCTGACCGCTCGTGAGTATGGGCTCCTGGAATACCTGATGCGTAATCCCGATGTCGTGCTTGCGAAGAACGACATCCTGCTGAATGTGTGGGACACGCACTACGAAGGCAACGAGAACGTCGTCGAGGTCTACGTGGGTTATCTGCGGCGCAAGATCGACGGTCCTTTCGGGACCGACAGCATCGAGACAGTACGCGGCGCCGGTTACCGCCTCAGGACGGATTCGGCCCGACCACCGGAAGCGTGACCACGACCGTGGTACCGCCCTGTTCGGTGTCAACGATGTGCGCTGTCCCGCCGTGTGCTGCAACAATTTCCGCGACTATTGCCAGACCCAGCCCGGACCCTCCCCGCGCGCGCTCCCGCGCGTGTTCGAGGCGGACGAAGCGTTCGAATACCCGTTCCCGGTCACCTGCGGCGATACCCGGGCCGTCATCGGTGACGATGATGCGCGCACGATCGCCGTGCCGGGACACGTCGACGTGCACGGTCGCGGCGGCGTACCGGATGGCGTTGTCGAGGAGATTGCGCGCGACGCGAGAAAGCTGGGCCGCATCGCCACGGATCCGAACCGGAACGAGCGCTGCGGTGACGGAGATATCGGCGTGGGCGCGAAAGCGGCGCACCTCGCCGTCCATCACGTCGTCGACGTCGACGTCGGCGAGACGCAGCGGCAGCCCCCGCTCGTCGGCGCGGGCGAGGAGCAACAGGTCGTCGACCAGCAGGCCCATGCGCAGAGCCTCGGGTAGCAGGGTGTGCCGCACAAGATCCCGGTCGAGGAGTTCCGGTCGGGCGTCGGCGAGTTCCAGCGCTGCGGTCACCGTGGTCAGCGGGCTCCGCAATTCGTGCGAGGCGTCTGCGATGAACCGGTGTTGCGCCGCATGCCCTGCCTCGAGTCGGGCGAGCATGTCGTTCATCGTCCGCGCGAGGGTGGCGATGCCATCCCGTTGCGCCGGTACCGGAACTCGCTCGCTCAGATCGGCACTCGAGATCGCGGACACACGAGTTCGGATGTTCTCGACGGACCGCAGAGACAGACTCACCAGCCCGTAGGTCATGAACCCGGCGACGATCACGATAATCGGGCCGCCCAAGGCGAGGAGCCCGCCGACTGTCGCGAGTGTCGCTTCCACCGATTCCTCGGTCGCCGCCACGATGACGGTGTACTCACCCCCGACCCCGCGGGCAGCCTGAGCGGTGATGCGCAGGTCGCCGCCGTCCGGGGCGGCGGTCCTCACGCCCCGGACCGGTTGCCCGTCGACCGGTGGCCGAATGTCGGTGACTGCGTCTCCCGGCTCGTCATCCGATGACCGCACCACTTGTCCGTTGCTGTCGGCCACCTGCACCAGGGCGATGCGTTGATCGGTGTCGACCAGTTGGCTGTCGAGGTCGGCGGGTGCGTCTGTGCGCAACTGTGCGGTGATGTCCTCGGCGCGGGCGGTGGCAGCGTCGTCCAGCTCAGACAGCAGGGAGCGGTGGAGGACGTACACCAAGGCGACCGCGCCGAATGCGAGTGCGACGGCCACGACCGCTGCGGCAGTGAGTGCGGAGCGGATCGGGAGTCCCCACAAGGATGGCCTCGCCCACGTCGGCACGCTTCTCATGCCGCCATCATCCGCTACTCGTCTCCGCTCGGTGTCCAGGCTCGACGACCAGGATGGTGTCACGGCGCTGTGTAACCGCTGAGAACCGCACACTCATCAGAAAGTCCGCCTCGCGGCCCTGCCGGTTCGGATACTCCTCAGCGTCGCCACAGTGAGAGCTATCGATACTGCGAGGTGTGAGGGAAGTAGCAACGCAACTATTTCAGGCCGGCGCGCAGGCTTCGCCCGGGCATGCCCGGTTGATCGGTGTCGGTCGCGCCGCCCTGACGGAGGTTCGAGAGGGAAGCGCGGCGACGTTCGCTCTGGTCCTGATCGCCTCGTGTCTCGTGGTCTTCGTTGCCGCGTCACTGGCGCGCGGCGTGGGCGACACGCGACTGGGTCGGGCGTCGTGGGTGCTGACGGGAATTCGCCTCTGCGCGCTGGTGATCGGATTCGGTGCGCTCGCCTACCAGGTGAGAATTTCGGGGACGATTACCGCAGCCGACCAACTCGTACTGAACTGGCTCACCGAGCATCGTTCGGCGTGGTTGACCGGACCGGCCATCGCGATCACCGATGCGGGTAGCCCGGTCGGCACCTTCGTTCTTGCGATCGTGATCGGCGCGATCGCCTCCCGGCGGGCGCACTCCCTCCTGCCCGCGATCATCCTGGTGGGCACCGTCGGCGCGGCCGGTGTGGCGTCCACCGTCACCAAGGGCCTGGTGGGGCGGCAGCGTCCGCCGCTGATCACGCAGGTTCTGCTCGAGACCGATCACTCTTTTCCGTCAGGGCACGTCACCGGGGCGATGGCACTGTTCGGGATGACGGCGGTCATGCTCGGATTCGGTCTGCCCACCGCCCAACGCTGGGCACTTGGTGTTCTTGCCGGTCTCGTGACTGTGCTGGTGGCCGCTACACGCCTCTACCTCGGTGAGCACTGGTTCACGGATGTGGTCGGTGGCGTCGTGCTCGGCGGCGCCGCCGTACTCGCCGGATCTGCGGTCTACGTCGCCTGGATGAGCCGGATCGGTGTCCGAGACTGTGGTGAGTACCCTGTTCGGTCCGTCGTCACGGATACGACGACGATGGGAACCGCGGCATGAACCGGCACCGGGAATCGGAATCCTGGATGCCTCGACACTTCTGGGCACCCTCGGACTGCTCGGGCCCGAATACGACTCTCGTGACTCTCAGCGTCGGGGAGTGCCCGATCTCGGGGCGGGATTCTTCTCGGGGATGGATCAGTTTCCGAACATCATTCCGCCATGGTTGTCCCGTACACCGTTCTGTGGCTGGCCTTGCCATTTGTTGCACCAGTCGTTCAGTTGGTTGCTCGGCGTGTCGGCACTCCAATTCGGGGCGTCTGCCCACGGACCGCAGGCGGGGGCATGGGGCGGCGGAGTGCTGGGTTGCGCCTGGGGTTGGTTGACGCTCGCCTGTACGGGCGCCGCCGCCGCGGTTGCGATCCCTGGCCCACCCAGTGCTGACACCGCAATGGCAACTGCCGCCACCATGGCCTTCTCGTTGAACTTCATGACTACCTCCGAGTCTATGAAGAGGCTGCGCCCGCGACTGTCGGCATTGTCCCAGTCGAGGGCATACATGAAGTGTGGCTCTGCTTCCCTGTGAAAACGCTGAACGGCGCACCGGGCATCCGAGTCTGCGATCACCTATTCGTTAATCACGCAGATTGTGTACCTTGGCCCACCGCGACATGTCCGGGTTGGTGAGACGCACGGCTGGCGGTGTCGGCTACCCACTGCGCCGAGAACTGCCGCGTTCCATCCGGTCGGGTTCTGACAAAGTCAGCGGCACCGGCAGCAACCCACGGAACCACCACCGCGACGGCCTTGATCGCGCCTGATCGTCCCACCAGGCGGGCGCTGCAGATCCCGGCCAACAGATCGCCGGCGTCACTTGCCAGCCCGGCCGACGCCCAGCGCCGGAACTCCTCGCGGCGGCCCCTCGTCCGGGCCAGAACCGCACCGCCACCGAGGACGAGATCGCGGACCCCGACCGTCCGCAGCAGCAAGGCGTTCGTACCGTTCGCGGCGTCCTTGCGAGGCAGTACGACGGTCGGGGCGGCGATGAGCAGCACCCCGACACCGACTCGTGCGGACGCGAGCACCAGCGAAATATCGATGCGCCCAGTCATGACTAGGACTGTATCGCCGACCGCAAGCAGCCGGCTGTCGAACCTGCCTGCGTGGGCACCGGCGACCGCCCTCCCAAGTAGCACGTGAGCATGGTGAGCTTGCGTTCGAAGTCAGCGCGGGCGCGGTCGGTCATGGCGTCGTCGAGGCAGTCGAGAACATCACCTGTGACCCGGCACCCCGAGTCCGACTGACCCGAACGCGGACCACGTTCCCCGGCACGGTGGGGGAGAGGTTTACGCCGGGTCGGTGCCTGTGCGGCGCTGATGGAACCGTGCACGCTGAAGATCGAGGAGTGCCGCGCTCTCGGTATCGACTTGCTGATGGTGGCGGGCGATTGCGGCTCGAACGGCTGCGGTATGGCGGTGCAGTTCTGCTGCTCGGTCGTCGGCGTTCTCGTCGTTGAGGAAGTGGCCGGCTGCTCGATCGCACTTGATCAGCAACTGTTCGTAGGCGAGGCGAGTTGGTGCCTGCTCGCTGAGTTGCGTGGCCGCGATATTCTCCACCAATTGCAAAGGAATACGGAACAATTGGTAATTGATTCGCAAAAGGGCTATCGGCGCGTCGCGCAGTGTTGTCACGATCGGCGTTGTCAGCACTCGTGGACGAACATCCGGAGCGATTCGAGCCGAGACTCGCGGACGGGTCACCGCGGTCGCCTGTATTCCGTGAACATGGTGCACGCGAGCAGTCCTGTCTCGTTCCGGGGTAACCGATATCCGATTCTTCTGAAGTCATGCGCTGAAAAGGCATTCATTGCCACCGCTCAGGCAGGACTCCCAAAATCGTACGCTGAACTTATTGAGAGTTTGCTGAGGAGACATTTCAGCGTTCCGCTGTGTGTGAAATGTCTGATTGCCCTGCGGGTCGATTGGTGGGCTCCGTCGAGTGGGAGTTCCTGATATTGCGCTGAGAATCGCGGTCGCAGGGTTACGTAATGTGATTGTGCTGGAATATTATTGGCGTGCTGCCCATCGCTGCAACCGATACGAGGCAGCGTGTCGGTCCTCATCCCGGGGCGAGAGGGGGAGTGGCCGGTACAGCGACTCCCGTCGGCGCAAGCTCATTTGCGCCGACGGGAGCCTTCGGTGCGCTTACTGTCATGAAGCCGCCCGAGGGGCGGGGACCGGGCACGATACCGTGCGCAGCGCGCTGAGAACGCTACGCACGGTATCGCGACACCGTCTGCGAGTCGCACCCGCACCCGATGTCACCGGGAGAGCATGGGGCGCTGTCTAGTTGAGCTTCTGAGGAACACCGTACGTCATGACGGTGTCACCGCTGGAAGTGACTGCCACGGCGTACGGACGGATGGTGACCGCACCGATCGCACCGGAGATCGAACCGTGAACTCCCTGCATCCTCACCGCGGCCGCCGGCCCATCGAACGACTGGTTCTCGAGGAGTGGAACAGTGGTGATTCCGCCCGGTTCCAGGTCGATGTCGAGTTCCTGCGAAGGAATGATGTCACCGACGAGGTCGGCGTGGTTACTCGCGTTCAGGCTCAGCGCGGGGTCCGGGACGAGCCCGAGGTCGATTCCGTTACTCGTGCCGATCGCAAACCCCAGGCCGGGTGAGTTGAGGACGATGGTCGCGCCGGTCAATGAAATCGGGTACCCAATTTGATAGCCGACAGTCAGTTTGGTGCCCTTGAACTCTGCCGCGTTGGGCCCCGTGATGTTGACCCCCGCGTAGCCGTTGTGGAAGAACTCGACGCTGGTCGGCACCCCGTCCAGCGGCGGAACCACCTGGAACTGCGTATCGCCTTGCAGGACTTCGATGCGATTGCCTCGCGCGTCGATGACGGAGCTGGAATTGTCCACCCCCGCCATGGCGGTGCCATTGCTCATGGTCAGGCCCAGCACCGCGATTCCCACGACTGCGACTGCGCGCGTGACGATTCGGAACCTTCGTCGAGAGCTGCCTGTGTCTGTCATGTCTACCCCATTCTGAGTGCACGTCGATCGAGACAAGAATGAAGGCTGAGCGTATCCAGTGTGGGAGTAGAGCGTCTTCGTATTGATCAGAAATTCACGAAAAGGATTCGTGGCCACTAGATTTGACGGATATGTCCGTGCAGGATCCAACGCTGCGGCATCGGTGTTGCGGGCAGGTGGCACCCTCGTGCGAGCAGTGGTGTGCTGCTTGCATCCCGCTTGACGAGCGCCGCAATTCCCGACGCTCGTCGATCGCGGTTGGAGGGCTGATTGCCACGTTGTGGATCAGCGACGACCGCGGACGCGACGGTAACACCGGTCCGCTGAGGATTCGCTGAGAGGCCGGCCGGCCGCCCTGTCCGGATCGGGACTTGTCGACCCGGATTCGTTCGGCGAACCTCCGCGGACGGTGTGCAGGCACGAGAGGATCGCTTTGTCGGCATGTCCGCTGAATCAGTGCGAATGTCGGTAAGAACTTGTCGCAGAAGTGGAGATCGTCCCAGCTGCTGAGGATCGGGACGGCACTGTCAACTCGAGCAATCCGAGGGCGATTTTCGCCGGTTCTCCTCTTCGATTCACCAGGTCGCGTGTGACGAATGCGGCTTATGTGGTTAGCAGATTGTCCTACACGACCTCGAGTTGACAGCGCCCTCGAGATAGTCGGTTGCCTGCGCCGACTCCGCTTCCAGATCAACGATCTGGAGGATCGGATCAAGACCGTCCTCGACGAATGCGGGTCGACCCTGCAGAACATCCGCGGGGTCGGGCCGATCATGGCCGGCCGCATCCTCGCCCGCACCGGGTCCGTCGTGACCGGTTCGGCGGCCGTGCTCACGCTGCCGCGATATCTCCGGGGGGTGAATGGTTGCCAGCCCCGGGGTATCTATCGAGTGACGCGGTGAAGCCTCACGCTGGTTGAACGCCCGGGAGTCTGGGAGTTCAACCGCTGAGATCAGGGAGTCATCCATGACGCATCCGTCCATCGTCGGCCAGTCGGGCGCGGGCATTGCAGTATTGCTGTACTCCACTACCTATTCAAAGGCGCACAATGTATTTCGATTTCCGTGATAAGCCCGAACGTCTCTGTGTCAAAGAGATGGTCCATGGCTACAACATATCCTGCTGCTTATTCGTAGCCGTCAAGCTAGAGCTCGCCGATCTGCTAGCGGGGGGCCCGCTAGCGCTTGTCGATCTAGCCCAACGAAGCGGAACTGATCCCGATGCGCTCGAGCGGATCCTCCGCCTACTGATAAGCGCGGGAATCTTCTCCGTGGACGAGCAGGACAAGTGCGCACTCACGCCGCGAGCCGAGTTTTTGCGCAGGGATAATCCGGAATCGATCGCAAGCGAGGTGGAGCTCTTTGCTGGCGCAGAAACTTATCTGGCCTGGAGCGAACTGCTCCATTGCGCTCGTACGGGACAGACAGGATTCGGCCAGTTCTTCGGCAAACCCCTCTTCGAGTACCTAGCCGATCACCCCGACTCCGCCCAGCGCTTCCATTTAGGCTGGCACGAGATCTCGATCCGCGCCGGTCTCGAGACCGCGGAAGCGGTTAATTTCACGGACAATCGGCACGTCATCGATGTCGGCGGTGGCTACGGCATCGTGACCGCCCAGCTGTTGCGCAAATACGATCATCTGCGGGGTACGATCTACGACCTGGAGTTCTCGCTGGCCAGGGCCGGTCACACCTTGCGGGAATATGGCGTCGATGAGCGCTGTGACATTGTGCCCGGCGACGGTCTGACAGAGGTGCCTGGCGGGGGCGACGTCCACCTGCTCAAGAGCGTTTTGCACACGCTGAACGACGATGACTCGGTACGCATCCTCACCAATTGCGCGAACGCGCTCGAGCCCGGCGGCAGGATTCTGGTCCTGGAGAGGGTGATCAGCGAGGATGGCGGATACGTCTGGGGGAATGTGGTAGATGTCGCCATGCTGGTTATGACGGGCGGCCGGGAGCGAACCATTCACGACTACGCACGCCTGTACCAGCGCGCCGGCCTCGAACTCACCGGCAGTACGCTCCTGCCCTGCGGCTTCAGCGTAATCGAGGGCCGGAAGTGAGACCGGCCCGACGAGCGCGACCTCCAAACGCCGGAATCGCCCCCGATCCGCCGAGATCCGCTAGGGGTGGACACGAGCCGGTATTTCACTTCAACGGACATGGAGGAGCCGGGTCGGCATGGCTCACATATTGATTGTCGGCGGACATGACGAGACTTTCCGAATGATCGAAGATCTGCCGGTCGAACTGTCTGTTTTTCAGAATTCTGAATCGGTCACCGTGCGCCAGGCCAGGCGCGCCCACCGGCTGTGCGTATTCGACTACCGCAACCAGAAAGAGGCGCTCTGCATGGCACGGGCGCTGCACGAGCTCGAACCCGTCGATGCCGTCGTGTCATTCACCGAGCATGGCCTTATGCCAGCCGCCGTGATCAGAGAGGCTCTAGGCATCAAGGGCAACGCGCGGGAAGCCGTCCGGTTGACCCGCGACAAAATCGCCATGCGCGAGCACCTGGCCAGCCGTGATTTCGGCGCTGTGCTGACCCAGAGCTGCCATTCGGCCTCCGAGGTACGGAACTTTCTTCTCGCAGTGGGCGGCCCAATTATTGTCAAGCCGGCTGGAGGCGCCGGCAGCTCCGGCGTCTATCGCGTCTCGAGCCTTGACCAGGTCGAGTCCGCATTCGCCCACTCTCGCGGCGAGTACCCCGGGCCGACCCTCGTGGAAGAGTTTATCGACGGCCCCGAATACAGCGTCGAATCCTTCACCACGGATGGCCGGCATGACATCATCGCGGTGACCGCCAAGACCACGACTGGCCCGCCACGGTATATCGAAATCGGTCATCTAATGCCGGCCGTGCTCGCAGCGTCGGCCCTTGCTGAGCTCCGCGGTCTCGTTACCGATTTCCTCAGTTCGATCGGTCATTCCTTTGGGCCAGCCCATACCGAAGTGCGTTTCGGCCCGGCCGGGCCCCGGATCATCGAGGGCAATACCCGTCCTGGAGGCGATTTCATCTGGGAGCTAGTGCTCCGTGCAATGGGTCGCGATCTGGTCCGGGAGTCGATCTGTCATCTTGCCGGGCTGCCGCCGCATTCGCGAACACCCGGGCGCGGGGCGGGCTGCATCGCGTTCTTTGCCTACGAGAATGTGGTGATCGAACGGGTGCAGGGCATCGAGGCCGCGCGTCAGACCGAGGGGATAATCCGGTTACAGTGTTCTCTCGAACCAGGGCAACGCCTCGGTCCGCTCCGATCCTCTGCGGATCGTCAAGGTGTAATTGTCGCGGTCGGCACTGATCTTGTGGATGCCAAGCGCCGGTTGGCAGGGGCGCAGGCTCAGATTCGGGTGGAGACGAGCCCGCTCCGGCACTGACAGGGCAGATGTACGCACCGCCCGGTCAGCAAGATGTGGGGCATTGCATGGGCTGCTCAATTGGTATTACTTGCACGGTCGTCAAAATTTCGCGAATAAGTGATGTCACTTCAGAGCTCGACCGACCAGCGACGATGCCGCTGACGGGTAATTCGAAATCGAAATAGCTAACGGTCTTCGGAAGAGAAGCGCCTGCATCCAGCTCCTTCCAACGAACGACATCTGGGTGGCCTTGAAATCTTTCGCCGCCCGAGATCGCACAGTGCCGCGACCGAAGCAGGTGACCTGGGAACATGAAATCCCCGTAGACCTTGCTACTCGCCGACCTTTCGAACCACCGTTTCAGTGGATTAATTTCAAGAGGTGACCAGTCGAGGTTGCAGGCCAAACCGGCCGCGACCAAGTCGATGCCCGTGGCAAGCCGGAATGTCTCCTTGATATGTCCGCCGCCGGGGCGGGCACCGACCTCCAGGAAAACCATTCCATCTACGGTCTCGATCATTTCAAGATGAAATGGGCCATTGTAGATACCCACGGCCCGAAGATACTCGACCGCTACCTTGCAGCGCCCGCCGTCGTCGTCGACTTGAATCGATCCCTGCGGAACTCCTTGGGCAAACTCGAGGCAAGTGCCTAAATATTTGCTGGCGACGATCGCCACCGGCGCACCGGCGAGCATTACGCCATCGAAGTGGAAGATCGGCCCCTCCACATATTCTTCGAGCTGGAAGCGCTCCGGATCCCAGTCCTCCAGACCTGTTGGGCCCTTGAAGATCGCAGTGCTGGCGTCAGCGTAGGTGGCGAAAACGAAAACATCCTTGCTGGCGGTTCCATCGATTGGTTTGAGCACCGTCTTCCCAGCCCAAGGAGCGACATCGGCGGATGAAGCTGTGAGCGCCTCATCGCACCGAACAAATCGAGGTACGCGAAGTCCGCATCCTGCGACTGCGGCTTTCATCGCTACCTTGTCGTTCACGATGTGGACCTGCTCCGGTAATGGCCCGTCTACTCCGAGGCTCCGCCTTATCTGCGCTGCTTCCATCATCTCGTATTGGGAAACGCTGATGAGTCTGTCGAAGGAATCGTCGGGAGAGAACAGGGTGAGAGCTTCCTCGGCCAGACTTGCTTGACCTGGCCGTTCAACCCTCTTGCAGGGAAGGTCGGGCGGCACGGTAGCAAGTTGCGCGGCTGTGCCCACGTAGACGGCATCGTGAATTCCATGATCTATTACACGATGGTATTCGATGAAGGAATAGGGAACGCGATGGAGGATGAGCAGTTTCATTCAGGAGACTCCGCTGGATGGAATATCGATTGGCGCAATGGCGCTTTCAGCGCGCTTATCCGAAGGTTGAATATCGTTGATTGCGCGCATACAGCTCCTGCGGTGCGGGGGACTCGGTTTGCTTTCTAGTACTATCCCGAGCCGGCGGACTTGAAGCCAGGAACCCTGGGGGGAAAGATCGCCCACCCCCTTGTGGTAGTCCGGGTCGACCACCCACAGAAGACAGCCTTTGAACCGTTATCGAATCGCGGACCGGCCGTTGGTCAAGTTTCGATACTCGGTTGCAAGCGCATCGACCAATGCGGACTTCTCATACCGGATCTCGTCGATACCGGTAACCCCCATGATTTCGACCGCAGTGCCACACAGAAACGCCCCGTCGAACGATCCGATCTCGCCGTACGCGATGTCGCGTTCCGTTACCGAGAGCTTCAGTCGCGGACACAGCTCATCGATGATCACCCCTCGGGTAATCCCGTCGAGCGCTAATTCGGTAGTGGGCGTGAACAATGCGTCTCCCCTGACGAAGAACACGTTCGATCCGCTCGACTCGCAAACAGCGTCGGCTATCGAAAGGAAGAGCACATCATTGTAGCCGTCAGCCCTTTGGCGGTGGCTCAAGTAGCTCAACGCGTAGGTAGACGACGTTTTCGCCTGATACGGGTGGCACGAGGCGGGTGCACGCCGCCACGCTGCCGTCGAGAGCCGATATTGCTCCGTGGCCGAATTCGAAGGAAAGGGCAGGGCAAACAGGACCACCGTGCTGGAAGAGTCCTGCGCCTTGAAACTGACATCTGTGTCGTCATAGAAAACCAAACACTTTATGTACGCATCGGCCAGTTCGTTGGCCCTCACCAATTCCCGGCAAGCATCGGCCAAGTCCGCATCCGAATATTGCAAGGTGTGCCCGAACAACTCAGCGGACCGCCGCAACCTGGCTATGTGGTCGTCACATTTGAATATGCTTCCGCCGTAGGTGCGGATACCGTCGAATACCGATGTGGCATACGACAACCCATGGGTGGCAGGTGACAGGCTCACCTCGTCAAATCGGACGCATCTTCCATCTGCCCAGGCTATTTCGCTGATCATCTAGTCTCCATGTCGCGATCTCGCGTATTCCTGCATCGCCTGCGTACGCCGTGTATTGACTGGAATCAGCCAGTTGTCCAGGTCGACAATGTGAATTGCGCCTACCCGGACCTTGGCATCGATAGCGCCTCGGCCAAGGCAGACGTCCGCGAAACCCAGCCGATCCGCGAAATGATACATTTGATAGTAGTCGGTGATATACAGATTCAACCCGCGCGGAATTCGGTCGTGGTCCAGCCCCCGAACGAGCTTCGTAAACACGCCACGGTCATCGTCGGCGTAGCTCAGTGATCCGGCCAACGGAGTATTCGAAGACTTCTCGTAGTCCAGCTTCACGTAGTATTTCGTACCTTCGGACGAGCGTGCCAGCATACGCAGCACATCGCGCGTATAGAGGTTCTTGGCGTGTCCATATTTCGCCACGTTCAATGCCTGAAGGTTGGCGAAATCGCGTAGTACTCGATTGTCTTCCGCCACTTCCGAGAGACGGTGTATCTCGGTGGTGCACGCTGCCTCAGCCTTCCTTGTGAGCCTGACTATTGATTTGTATTGACTGGCTCCTACCGCTGTTCGCAGGGCGAGATCCACACTTCGGGAAGACCGGAAGAATGCCGCTTTCATGAATGGAACTGCAATAGCGTCGGCGCGACGACAGCGATCGTATCTGCGAAGGGATGGGACCAACAACCAGTCGGCGGTTGATGCCAGGTCCAACAACTCCGCCAGTGTCCGATTGTCGGGCTCGTCGCACACGGGCATGTAGAAGTATCCGGGTGCGACGTAGGCTCGCTCGCGATGCAGGGCGTCATCGCCGCTCACGCTGCCCTGGAGCACCGCGTTCCAGTGCGCGATGTTCCTCAGCGGGAGTTGTGGCTGTGGAACGTTGTGGCTGTTACAGAACGCATCGCGTTGAGGCTGCCATTCCATGGACTTCCTCCTTTTCATTCCAGTTCCGATCGGCTGTCGTTTGCGACTGGCCGGAAATATCGAGGAGACGTCGCTCACCGTTGAAATGGAAGACTCGATTGGCAAGTTTGGTCAGCTCGGGATTGTGCGTGATGATGAAGAAAAGCGTGTCCGGCAAGGCAGAGATCACGGCCCGCAATATCGAGAGCTCTGCTCCTGCACTCAACTCGGAAGTCGCTTCGTCGAGAATTGCGACCGTCGGGCGATTGATCAAAAGGTCGAGGAGCGCCAGCCGCTGGAGTTCCGTCTTGCTCAGATTCAACTGACCGGTGGCGGGGACGGGCTCGTCGAATCCAGAGGGGAGTCGGCGGGCGACGTCTGCCACGTCGAGATAATCGACCACGCGAGCCAGTTCGAGCGGTAACGGGCTGTTGAAGTGTTCGATCAGTCTTCCTGGCTTGAAGATCGGACTCGACGTCATCAAGAGGACGTCTTCGGCGTGGGAATTCGACACGTATCCCGTCGTCCGGCCCAATGTCGAGAGGACGCCTGTTGTCGGCTGCAGACTGCCGACAACCAGCTTCGCAAATGTCGACTTACCGACCCCACTCGGACCCATTATGACCACGACGTCTCGGCTAGCGAACGACTCTGAGAGATCCTCCAGCAGCACCGCCCCGGTGTGCGGCGCGACGTACCCGACCTTCGAAAACGACACGAGCGCTGTGTCTTCAACTGCTGGGCCAGTCCAGCACGGCGCCGGGTCGGTCGGAGGCGTGAGGAGACGATCCGCGCTGTCGAGAACCTGCCTGAGGTCGACCAGACAACGGCCCACTCGCGCGAAAACAGCGATGAGGCTGTACGAGAGACTGAGCGCGAGAACACCTTTTAGGCCGGGTCCGCCGCCGACATGGACAAACACGGTTGAACCGACGACGACCGACAGGAAGAGCACACCCATCAAATCGAGCTTGTAATTGAACCAGCGGCGCGCGCCCGCGTTGTCCATCGAAGCGAAGGCACGATTCATCAAACTCGTGTTCAGCCAGTTTACGAGAGCCGAGTTGTCGCGTGCCAAGTCGAATCTAGCTGAGCTGCACGTAATAGCCTCGACCCGCTCCAACACTGTCGACGTCGTACCGATCTCTCTATCGTTGAAGTACTGCAATCGCTTTCCCGATCGACTCGAACTGTGCCAGTAGGCGAAGCACATCCCGGCAAGGGGCAACAGGACGAAAATGTTCTTGCTCAATACGAACCCGGTGGTCGTGAGCAGCAGCGTAGCCGCACCCAGCGTATTCAGAACTACTTCGGGCAGAACTTCGTCGATACGTCGTTGATCCCATGTCAGTTTGCTCTGATAGTCCTGATTGACCTCGACAAAGGCCGACCTGGAGAGCTTTGGACTCATGACAGTCGAGAAATAACTCTGACACTTGCGGGATGCTGCCATGATGCTGCGCTTGACTACAAGTAAGGCGGTGAAAATCGACAGGATTGCCCCAGCCGACAGTACAGCGATGAGGGTTATCGCTGCCGTCCGCGCATTCGTGGTCGAAATTCCGCTGGCAGCTATATAGTCACCGACAATCGTCAGAAGGTCGCGGCACGCAAACAGGACGCATGCAACAACTGCAACCTTCGCGATGCCCAGGCTCATCAGACTGCGGCGTGACGAGGTCGAGAGTTCCGGTCGGTCGATGCCCTGGGGATGTCGAGATACCGACCGATCCTCGGGAGCGCGCCGCTCTTTGCGGTCTTGAACAGGATTCGCCGCCCGTGGTGTGAGGTTACGTATCACCTCCACTACCTCGCCTCCGGCCACTACCCAAATCTCGTCTGCAGCATCTTTTTCATCGGGCTTGTCCGTTGCATAAATAACCGTGGTGTCGTGCCATGGCCCGCGCAGAAGCGAGGCCAACAGCCCTCTCGCCAGGTCGTCGTCCAGCCCTGCGGTGGGCTGATCGAGGTAAACGAACATCGGTTCGGCCAATATTGCCCGTGCCAGCTCCAGCCGCTTCCCCTGCCCGCGGGACACGTCCCAGCCCTCGGTCCGGTCGCGTGACTTGCTTGCGACGTAGTCGCCGTAAAAGGTTTCGGGAAGTCGGGACAGCTTCAAAGCTTGACGGGCCTCGGGGTCCGTAAAATCGCTTCGATAGAGACACAAATTTTCGTAGAGCCCGCCAGGGAATATCCACGGTTCATCCGGTACGAAGAACGTTTTGCTGTTCACTTCACTGCTGCGGCGTGCACCGATTTTCAGAACGGATGTCTTGCCACTGCCGGCCTCGCCGACCACAGCGATGTGCTTCGCCGTTGTTGCCGGCAGGTGCGTTGCCGTCGCATCGGTGTCTGCCGGGTGGGGACTGGATAAATACTTCGCAATGTTGGTGTGCCCGACGATGCCCTGGGAAAGGCTCTGAACTATGAAGGGAATATTGTTGGCGACGGATTTCAAACCCCCGACCAGCGCCATTGCGGACAACAGGCCCGCTGGATCGACGTAACCAACGTAGGCCAGCTGGGTAAACACCGCGGCAAGCATGGCAACGATTGGAGTGAGTGTCGATATGAGGTTGATCCGCGCGACAAGGCGCGCCGCTTTCAGGAGCGCGCGCTCCTCGCCATCTCGCTTGTCGGCATAGCGCCGAAACAGTTCGTCGTTCCAGTTCTTGAGCCACGCGAGCAGGCGATTGTTTATCGAAAACAGGCCGACTTCGATGCGATCTGCCGCCGTCGCGGACAGTGCGGCATGCGCGGCATTCAATTGTCTAGCGTTCCAGTAGATCACCACAGAACTAAAGAAGATCACCGACAGACTTGCCAGAGCACTCAGTCCCAACGCCACGAAGAAGTACGCGGAGGTAAAGGTGATCGTTGCGAGTGCAAGGATGATGAAAATGAGGCCTGACCATGCAGTTTCGACGCGTGCCGCCTCCCGGTCCAGTAGCGTGACAAGGTCCACCGGTTGGTCGGAGGGTGCAACGCTGCGCTTCTTGTGCAGCAACCTTTGTTCTATGTATGTCCGGGCTCCGATGCCGACCACGTCGGCTTGCATAAAGGTGTGATTCAACGCAAGCCACGCCAGGTACGTCAGCACGATGCAGGTGATACCAAGCGTGAGGTTGGTCGTGAGCGCTGAACCGCCGGCGGCGAGGTGCTGTATCAGTGCTTTCAGTGTGATCGCAGCACCGAAGGCGCATCCTGCGTTGATCGCGATGGCCACGAGCCCGAGCATGATGTCACGACGGAGCCCGCCGAGGACGGATCTGCTGAGTCGCTCGCCTCGGGGCGCGTTCACGTTGTCCCGCTGCGCCGCGTCGCACCACCGCTGCCATCTGGAGAGGTGCGCGGCGTTGGACAGTGGGTCGAACCGAGTTTGGGGTTTGGGAACCTCAAACCAGACGACTTTCCTGAGGACGCTCAGCATGTGGAGTACGTGGGGACCACCGTGTCGGCCACGGCGATCGACGCGATTCTGTCGCACAATTGCGTGATCATCTTCCATCCCTCAGCGAGTGCTTCGCGGAGTTCTTGGATCTCAGCCGGCGTTGCTCGATTGAGCAGATCGATCCCCATGCTCACGTGCTGGCCGTCGTCTTCTCCGTGTTCTTGGAAGTGAGGAATTGTTGGAAACGCTCGCGCCGCTTCTCGGTGCCAGATTTCGCCACTACCTTCCAGCACCACATGCATCAGCAGAGTGCGCACCATGTCGCTCCGGTAAAGCATCTGATGCCTGAACCAATCCATTGTCGATACGAACGTCGCATCGGTGACCGGCGTGTGCGCCGATTCCCGTTGGTTGCGCAGGTTGTCGTTATGCCCCAGTTCCTCGACCAAATGATCGAGCGCTACTTGCTTGTGCGCCGGATCGGTAGTCATCGCGACACGCAGGTGCAGCAGGTCCTGAAACCTGTCCGACCACGTTTGCTGGCAGTCGAGCAACCGTTCCCGAACGTGTGGGTTGTCAAACGAGGGGTCGTCGATCAGCCGCAACAGATTGCTGATTCCGAATTGCTGCAGGTACGTCTCGTTGTCCGCCAGGAGCACAGCCGCCCGATTCGGTACATCGCTTGCAAACATCGCGTTGGGCTTCTCGGCGTCCTCGTAGAGTGCCTTGCCGTTGAACTGGATCGAGAGCGCCCAGAAACCGTTCTGGGTTCCTTCGAAGCCATGCCAGGAGTCGCCGGGTACGAGGATCATGTCCCCCGCAATGACCTCCTGCTCTGCACTGCCCATCGTTCGTCCGGAACCCTCACAGATCAGGATCAGGCTGGACTCGGGATGCTTGTGCACCGCGAGGACCTCACCGCACTCCAATCTGACCCAACTGATTGCCAAATTGCTGGCACCAGGAATGAATTGCGCCAACTGAGGGTGTTGGTTGAATATCTTGACGACACCCAGGTTGTGGATGCTCCCGCCTACAACGGCTTCGTTGATCGTCTCGAGTGCGCTTCTGGCGATTACGTGCATTGATTTCTTCCTTCTGTGGGACATCTGCGACTTCATTAGATTTGCGTCACGAAAAGGTGGCGTCGATCTCGTCGATGCGGTGGCTCGCGCACGCTGCGAGTAGCCCGCTCCCGAGAAAGTAAAAGCCGCGGTCGACCTGCCTCGAGCTCGTTATTCGAGCCGTTGCAAGTGACGGCTGTCTCGGTGATTGGAGTAGTTACGGGCCATATTTGGTTGCGGCCAGCACGGATCCGGCGATCGGCTATTCACAAGCGCTTTGGCGGCGTATGACCCCGTCGGGGCAACACACGGAAGTTGCACTCATCGATGGTCAATGGTCCTCGCTATCGAAGCCTGGAATCTGTGTCGCACCCAATCGTGGGCGGGTGCCTGCCCGCTGAATACGCACCCCAGGGGTGGAAACTTCACCCCCCGCGGAAAGGGTGTCGAGAAATCTCCCTAGGGTGTCTATCCGCATTCGCCGCGCGCCGTCGAAGATAGCTGAACACCGCAGTATGGATGAAAGGCGAGTTTCGCGTTGATTTCCGAAACGATGCTCGAAGCCGAGGAGAAATTCGTTCGTTCCGGCGTGATCGGCGTCGGGGGCACGTGTCTTCAGGCTGCTGACGTGACGAGCGATGAATTATCTGGCCGCAATATTGAGAATGCGCTTCGGCAATGGGAGGCGGGGCACTCGGAGTTTCCCCTTGCGGCTGTCGCGGCCCATTATCAAACAGTCGGGCGTCACGGGGTCCGGCCTCACCTGGTCGCCATGCTGCGAAACTTCCATAGCAACAACCGCGCGAATCATGTTCTCGGTGCCTGGCTACCGATGACGTTCGATGCGCAGAACGGCGACTATTTGTCATATGTCGGGCTCGACTATTTCGACCAGGTCGTCCGGTCCGACGACGCGCAGCGCGTGGACGCATTCGTGGCTGCCGCGGCCACGGACCTCGCATTGCTGGAGGCACGAGCCCTCGGGAGGTCGGCACATGCACCCCAGGTGGTCCGGACGCGCGCAGCGACACGAGTCGTGACACAACTCGCGAGGCTCGCACCCGACTTCTCGCTCGATCCTTCCGTGGCCGCGGCTGGCCTTGTGGCGCTGACTCAGCCAGGCGCCAACTACAGTTCGTTTGCTTCAGTCGCCGCGCCGGCGCTGAACGGTGTCCCCGAAGATATCGGAATTGCAGTTCGGCTGACGTTGTTGCCGACGACTCGCCTGCACGACGAGCAGATGTTCATCCGCTGCATCCAGATCTTCGAAGGTCTGTATCGGCAGGTTGCGACAGCGATTTCGATGGCGACCCTGGACCTGCACCACGGTCAGGCCGCAGCGGCAAAGGATCGCCTCGACAGGGCATCGATCCGCCTCGAAGCGGTGCCTGCGCTCTTTCGGGTTCTAACGACGATGCCGGTTGACGCCTTCTCGATAATTCGCGGCTTCACCGATGGGCGGAGCGCGGTGCAGTCCCGCGCGTTTCGTGAGGTCGAGTTCGCCTGCGCTCCACCCGATTCTCGTGACTTCGAGCACATTGCGAAAATCGATATCGGGGAGGCTACGTTGCAGGACGTCTATCTCGCGATGCGGAAAACGCATCCGGATGCAAGCGTTCTCGAGGAGTCGATGCGGCGCCTGGACCGTGCGTGGGGTGCGATGAAGCGAGGCCACTGGGGCATCACCCTGAAAGTCATCGGAACGGTACCTGGCACCGGCGGGACGGCAGGCGCGTCGTATTTGCAGAATGCTGCCAGGATCTCACTCTTCCCGCGGCTGTCCGAGGTGGCGTGAACATGAGCGACATCAACCACCGAGTGAGAAAACAAATCATGGGATACATTGTTTCCCAATCTATTGCAGCCGTCTGCGAACTGGGGGTGCCCGACCGATTGGCGGACGGCGCGTGCTTGCTTGGTGATCTCGCGGCGAGCGTGGGCGCCGACGCCGACGCACTTGGTCGATTCTTGCGGGTACTCGTCGCGGAAGGCTTGCTTGCGGAAGACGGTGGAGGACGATTTGCGTTGACGGAGGCCGGTGAGCTTTTGCGGGCAGAAACTCCGGGTTCGCTTCGTCACTTGGTCGGCTTGATGTCACACGAGGCCTACCTCGTGTGGGGGCACGCAGCCCATTCGATCCGAACGGGGAAGGAATCGTTTTCAGCGGCGTTTGGCATGCCGTACTTCGAATGGTTGTCCGAGAATCCGTCGGCAGCCGATGAGTTCGCACGGGGCCAAGCAGGGCTGGTCGAGCTGCGTTTGTTGCCTTTGCTCAACCACGACTGGTCTGACGCGGGCACCGTCGTCGACGTCGGAGGCGGGACCGGCGCGCTGATCACCCGGTTGCTTGATCGGCACGCGCATCTACGCGGAATTCTGCTCGATCTGCCTCATGTGGTCGCGGAAGCGGCGTCGAAGTTTTGTTCGGCTGGCATCGGTGAACGAACGACAGTTGTGGGTGGAAGTTTCTTTGACGACGTCCCAGAAAATGGTGATGTTTACGTGCTGTCTCAGATTCTGCACGACTGGGATGACGTGTCCGCTGGCAAGATCCTCAGCAGTTGTCGGCGAGCGATCCCGAGAAGCGGACGATTGATGATTGTCGAGCAGGTCTTGCCGGAAACAGCGACAACCCACCCCATGGCTCTGCTGGATCTCCACATGCTGGTTCTCCTGGGAGGTCGCGAGCGCACGTTCACCGAATGGCGCCGACTGTTGACTGACCATGGATTCATGCTGGATTCGATCACACAAGGTCCCCGATCATCCGTCATCGAAGCGGTTCCGGTGTGAGCCCGCCAGCTCGACAACTGTCAAGGTCCGGTAACCGCTTGACGAACGAGTTCCGGTAGCTGGTTTACGGTCGCGGCCCTATCCTGTCGACCGAGCCGCGTGGACACCCCGCACGCCCGCCGGATGCGCGAGACGTTCGGATGCGATCTGAGAGAACAGCGTTGTTGCCGGTTCCTATTCGGGCAGCGACGGTGCTCCCGGTGGACTCGTGCCAGACGACCGACGGCATGAGCTCGCGGTGCGCGATCTGGTAGCTGGCCAGCTTGTCGGTGAGCAGTAATCTATCTATGAAACTGTGACGACTGGCGTCTGGCATCACTGGTTGACATGGTGGCGTACCGCATCGAGTTCTGCTGGGGTGCCGAGGACGATGAGGATCGTTCCGGACCCGAGTTGGAGTATGAGTGCCGGGTTGGCGACGAACTGTCCAGATGTGGTGCGTATTGCGAGAAGTAGTGCCCCAGTGGTCTCCTGAAGCGCGATCTGTGCCAGCGTGGACCCCACCCATGGTGAGGTGGTTGCGACCGTGATCTCCTCCATCCGGTAGTCCAGGCTTTCGTCGTGCATCACGACGTCGAAGAACTCGGCCACATGAGGTTGCAGCGCAAAGGATCCCATCCTGCGGCCGCCGATCAGCTGCGGGTTGACGACCCGGTTCGCGCCGGCGCGCATAAGTTTGGACATCGACCCCTCGTTACGGGCGCGGGCGATGATGGTGAGATCCGGGCGCAGGGCCCGGGACGACAGGGTGACGTAGACGTTGTCGGCATCGGTGTCGAGTGCGGAGATCAACGCGTGCGCGTGTGCGATGCCGGCGGCTTCGAGGATTCGGTCGTCGGTGACGTCTCCGATCACGGTGGGGTAATCGATATTGTGTAGTCGCTCGGGGTCGCGGTCGATGACGACGATTTCCCGGCCGAGTGAGTCGAGATACTGTGCACTCGCAGTGCCTACGCGGCCCCATCCGCAGATGATGATGTGGCCGGACATCCGGCTGATGCGTCGATCCATTCGTCGTCTTTCCATGTGGTGGCGCAGGTGGCCTTCGATGAGCGCTTCGAGGAGTACACCGAACATGTAGAGCGCGGTGCCGACCCCCGCCAGGATCAGGATGATGGTGAACAACTGTCCGACGCCGGTAAGCGGGTGCACTTCGCGGAATCCGACGGTCGTGATCGTGGTGACGGTCTGATAGAGCGCGTCCAGGAGCCCGAAGCCGAGGTCAACGTAGCCGACCGTGCCGATGACAACCACCAGCACGAACGCGAGGAGCGCTCGGCCGATCCGTCGCAGGGGGCTCACCGTCATGATTGTTCCCCCGTATCGGTCGACGCCGGGGCGTTTCAGGCCTCGAAAGCACTTGGTCCCTCCGTCCGTGGCGGCAAAGACAAGAACCTGGAGGGGGAGCCGGCGGGGCCGGATCCATGGCGGTCGCGCTCGGCGCATGACTCAGCGGTTCGTCCGCGGGGACCATCGGCGGAGGAGAGGGCCTGAATCCGTGGGCCTCGATGACGCCGATACGTGGCGGTTGGACCGCGTGAGTCCGCGGCGATGTGGGTACTGCCTCTCCTACTCCTTGGAGGTAGTGATGAAGATCGAGAAGACGGTTGTCGTGGTCGCAGTTGCCACGGCGTGAGTGGGACTCGGTGGTCCAGGGATCTCCGCTGCCGCGGCGATGCCCGTTCAGACCGTTCCAATCAGCCGCTTCAGCCGACCCCGCCGCCGAAGCTCCCAGCGCCATGGAAGGACGCACCCAACTGGGATTTCGATGCACCGGACAACCCTCTGGACGACTGGTGCACGACATGGCAGAACCGGACTCGGCCGAGCCTGCACGACGGTGGGGTGGCCTCGTCTGCGAAGACTGAGAATCCCCGAACCCGTTGGCGGCCAGTATCGTTCGTGTCGAGGTCGCGGCAAGGGGGCATCTGGCCGGGGCGAAATGACACGCTCTGGTCATCAGGCGGTACGACTGGGGATGCCGATCGACCTGATACCCGGGTCGGGTGGGGTGTGCGAATGTGTGGGGTCGGGAATCGGGGCCGTCGGTCTTGTTTTCGGCGACAGCGTCGGGAAGCAGCGGGTCACCACTGTGCGGCCGGCATGATCGATGGGGAGTCAGTGAGAGTGTCCAGATCTGGTCGCGGACTGCTGAAATTCCGCTGAGAATCCCCACCGCCGTCTTCCACATCGTGTCGGGCACGCCTAGCGTTCGATGTGCCACCGATCGCCGCAACCGAGAGAAGGTGGCACACCGGCCTCACCGCAGGCGAGGGGTGGGGCCGGTGACAGCGGGATTCCCCGGTCTGCCACGCAGCGGCGAATGACTTGGATTCGGAGCATTGGCGTATCGGTGCCCCGGATCGGTTGGGTTCACTCGAAAGAAGTCGGCGGCAGTGATCGCCGCACCGCCCGGGGTCATCGCGCTCGCGGGCATGGACCGGAGGAGCACGTCCCTCTATCGGTCCTACCTCTTGGTCGCCTCGGTGCGCACCGGTATACCGGGTTCGTCTTCCCTTCCGTCCTCGTGACCCCGATGTGGTGATCCGAAGGTCAGCGCCGCTATTGCCAGCTGGATCTCAGGCGCTCCTCAGCTTCGACTCCTACCGTGAAAAGTGAACCCCTTGATCCCAGGAGCGTTGCGATGTCGTCCTCCGCCACCGATCCGATTCCCTCGGACCCGACCCCACCCACCACCGCCACCCGCACCTCGGATGCGCAAGCCAGGTCTCAGCCACGGCCGGTCGTCAATGCCGGATGGGCAGTGGCGACCTTGCTGTTCTTCTGGCCGCTGGCCTTCTCCGCATTCACCCACGCGTTCAACGTGTATCCGCTGTGGGCGAGCGGTGACGTCGAGGCTGCGCAGGACGCGTCGGACCGGGTCCGCAGACTCGGGCAACTCTCGCTGTGGATCTTCGGCGGTCTGCTGATCGTCTTCGCGATCCTCTACACGATCGTCACCGTCGCGGTCATCACCCATGGAGGCGGCCATCACGGCATGATGCACCACAGGATCTGACCGGAAACGGTGCTTCATCGTTCTCCCCGCCCTGCGTGCGGTTGCCTCTTGTGCCGGTCGTTACGGGGTTTCGGTCCCCGCACCGGCGAGGGCGCCGCGCAGGGTCTGCAGTGCCCGGTGCTGGTCGAGGAGCACTTCACCGGGCGTGCGTCCGAGCGCTGTTGCGGTGTCGTCGGTGTCGAGTCCGACGATCAACCGCAGGATCAGGACGTCACGCTCGGGTTGGGGCAATGCAGCGAGGCATGTGGACGGTGCAGTGCGGCGGTCCGAAACAGGGGATCGGGCGATCAGCTGAGTCGTCGCGGCGTACAGAACGTGTAGAAACGGGTCCGCGGGGGTGCTGTCCGCGAGTGTCTTCAGGATTGACGCGCACGCGGCGTCCGCGACCGTGTCCGCGACTCGGGGCGCAAGTTCGGCGCGGCAGCGGCGCACGACCATCGGCCGGATAGCGGCGTACAACCGGGCTCTTGCCACCTTGTCTCCGCTATCTACGGCTGCTGACGCAAGATTGTCGAGCGAGTGTTTTTGGAGTGAAGGCCTCATCGCGGCCTCATCTACCTCTCATGTCTGGCCGGCGTCGGGTCGTGGTCGCTGGGAGCGCGACCCGCGGTCCGGAACTCCGATGCTCCCCAGCGCTAGCTGGACCCGAATAGGCCCGAGAACGGATTGGTGGTCGGGGCCGGATTCTGATTGGTGATCGGCAGCCACGGGACGATGTCCTGCCAATCCTGGCTTTGGTCGCCGCGGCGGTCCCAGTCGTGGTGGTGGTCGCTGTCACCGCCCCGCGCGCTGCGATCTGCCTGCACGACCCGCACAGCGGTAGCTGCGGACGCCGGCGCCGCGAGCGCGGCCAGGGGAATTGCAGTGAGGGCGCCGACCACAGCGACCCTCGTCAGAAGCCGTCGATTGCGCGCCAGTGGTGTTGTCTGTCCGGTCATGGTCGATCCTTTCTCCGACAGCCTCGTGTGGGCTGATTGGCGGCGTTCCCAGTGGGGGGTATATGAACCAGTGCAGGCCCGCATCCTGGCTATTGGCTGGCACGAGCCTGGCAATCTCCTGGCAGGAATTTCAACGGCCAAAATATGTTGTGCTGCACTGCATTCAGTGAAGTCGTGACCCGAATGTGTGAGATCGATCGACGGTGAACTGGCGTCCAAACGGCTCGCTGCGGGTGGTCACGCGACCGGCACCGCTGGGTCGGTGGACCGGCAACCTGTAACCGACAGAGACGATGTGGGATCCGAATATCGCGGCACCCGGGTTGCGGCGGTGAGCACGGTGGCTCGAGGCGATCCGTCGATATGCCGTCATCTGGATTCTTGCCGCCACCGAGCGCACAGCGGACACCGTTGCTGTTCGAATGATGCCGTTCTGGCCGACCATCGCTGTGGGAATGATGGTACTGCTGCGGTGTATGTGCGCGTCTAGTACTACAGCCGTAAGTTGATCTTGTCGGCGTGTCTGCGCTGGTGAGAGCGGCCACCGCGCGATCATTCCTTGTTTGTGTGGAACAAAAAAG
>NZ_JBHXWI010000098.1:0-27392 GCF_042671975.1 Rhodococcus sp. NPDC127593
GCAACTCGGTATGACAAGCTTGCCCTGACTTACCGGGCCGGATTCCTCCTCGCCGGCATCGTCGAATGGCTCAAACTATTGGGAGACATGCCCTAGCCGGTATCGAGCGGTCGTCACCTGTTGTGGGTGCCGCAGAGAAACTCTGGAGTTGCAGTCCATCCGTGGCCCTCGAGCCAGCTCAGAACCGAAGCTGGTGGATCGTCGGTTTCGGCGCCGGTAACCAGAGGCCGTCGCCATATCGGGATCAGCCGTGACCTGGGAATTTGCCGGAATTCTCAAGCGGCTTGGCACCATCTCATTTCCGGAAATGAGACTCCACACGGTGATCCGGGTCTTCGCGCCGCTGATGACGAAAGACGAAGAGCTGCAACATATCGAACAGGCATCGATCGCCTCGATACGCGCTATCCGGACGTCGCCAGGGAGAGCATCGAGCAGGTTGTGTGCTCCGCGCACAGGCACTTCGGGAACGGAGAAGCACGTGACTATCGGTGGCTGAACCGGGCGGCGGCACGGCCGGCGATCTCGCCCGGATCCACCGATACAACCGGACCCGGCACTCGTCGCTGAGATACCTTCCGCCGGTCGAGTACGAACAGCAAGTAGCATCACAACCGATCCATCAGCGATCCCAAAGCCGCATAGTCACGTGTCCAGCGATCGGGGACCATGTCGTTGTCCTCGACGCGCTTGATCGCGCCGTCGATCTCGTACAGCGCCGGCGCTACCATCTTCTTCAGCGCGTTCCCGATGGCCAGGATGGCGTCCGCCGGTGACCTCACGCAGGTGATCGTACCGACTCAACCCCAGATCCCGGAATTCCAGATCGAATTGACAACATCAAACAGCCATTGCCAAGGGTCCCACTGGTGCCCGCCGTGCGTTGGGATAATAGGGGTCATGATGTCTCCTTTGTTGGTTTGGGAATTCCGTTTATAGGAAGGAAAATTCCCGCTATGTACACCACAAGAATGACATGCGGCGGATTGGGAAGAATCACACTCGGGTGTGAATATCCCAACCCCCGGCCAACTTCGACCTTGCGGGTGGGACCTGCGAACCAGCACGTGGGGTTGCCGGATCAGTCCGAGCGCGATGCCGCGTAGGAGCTGCATGGCGCGCTCGTCAGCCGGATCAGCAGTCAACCAAAAGTACGCCGCATTCTCGCTGTGTACGCATTCTCATGAATTCTCCCCCGTGACGACAGTCGCGCGGACAGTTTGGACCACCTCGTGCGAGCGGAAATCCTGAAGCACGAGGCGGTGGCCGGGCGGATCTACCACCGCTGCTGGGATCCGAAAAACCGCGACCACTAGATTGACATGTTCTTCACCCACCCGATTCGCCCGGTGTGTGGCCGTGACACTCGCGATCGGATGTGGAGTCGAATTTGTCTGGGGCAGGGAGAAGCGGCGCGTGACCTGACCCTCAAGCTGTTGTGTCGGGTACCCACAATCGGCCTTATCGGAAACGAGCGTTCATTAACCGAGACGCCTCCTACGACCGCGGTCGACTCCGAAACCAACGCAGATCTGCGGTCGATCGGCATCTGATCCACGATCGAGCACTATCAGCGCCTCTTCTCGTGGGCTCAGCAGTGGCCGGCGCGGCGGTGGGCAGTCGAGACTCCCGCCAGCCTGGGCCATCATCTCACCCGACCGTTGTCAGCCTGCAAATCATTCGGTGTCGTTGTTTGAGAACGAAACTCAATCATCCGGCCGTGGAACCAACTTCACTCGAGGCGCTCGCCACCATCGGTCATGTGCGTCAGGTCTGAGCAGTCGACAGTCGACTCCCACTCGGAACGCAGAATCCCGAAGACCTGAAGGTCAATTCTCTGACCGGCGCAGACAGCATGCTGCCGTAAGCAGCCTTCGATTGTGCCGGCTTTGGCGGCAACGGCACGCATCGCCTCGTTGAAGAGCGCGATCCGACCGAACACCTTGTGGGGGCGGGCGGTGTGGAACAGGTGAGCTACGAGCAGTTTGCATGCTTCGGTTCCGTAACCCATGCCTCTCGGCAGGCTTGGGTTGAGCACGAGATCGATCTCATACACGTCGAGGAACGGGAAGTCCGGCTTCCAGTTACCAAAAGCAGCAAGCTGTCCGGTTCGGTCCTCCATTACCCATGACTGAACCGTGGGGTTGGCCTGGCTATGGCGGATCAGGGCGTGCAATGCTTCCGTGACCTCGAAGGGTTCTTCGGTGGCCAGGGCCGACCGGCGAAACGCGCTGTCGGCGAACCACTCGCCAACTGTCTCGATGTCGGGCACACCGAAAGGTCGGAGGTTGAAGTGCTCGCCGGTCGCGACGTACGCAGTATCACTATCGTGGGACATCGGATCACGCTCCTGTTAAATCGTTTGTGTTCGTGTGGGTGGGCTCGTCGAATCTCGATTCGTAACCGAGGCTTGTCAGATGACGCCTCAGGTATGCGACGACGGACGGTGCGTGGGCCATGCAGTGTGTCGTGTACTCCCCGCTCGATGCCGATATGCCGTTGGCGGTGGGGACGATCCCGTATCCGTCCTCGCGCAGTGTGGCGAGATTGCGGCACAATGCCGGATTCTCGGTCGCGCCGGAGGGCAGCGACGGTGCGATCACGATCGGGCACCGCGCGGTCGCTAGAACGGTTGTCACCAGGTCGTCCGCGATACCGTTGGCCAGCTTTCCAATCAGGTTGACGGTAGCGGGCGCGACGACCACGGCCTCGGCCCACTCCGCAAGCTCGACGTGGGTCACCGCGGCAGAGTTGCTCACCGCCGTATCCAAAAAGATCTCGTGATGGCTCAAAACCGCCAGCGCCCGCGGCGCGACGAACTGTTGCGCTGCCTTCGTCAAGGCGACGCGAACCGTGAAGTCGTTGAAACTCATGCGCAGCCAGCACAGCCATCCCGGCAGCAGAGAGCTGGATATGCCGCCGCTCGCACAGATCAGGAGTCTGCGAACGGGAAACATTGGTAGGTCGGTCATCGTTGGATGCCTTTCTCGTCGGCTTGGACTTGCGGCACGTCATGAGCACCCCTGATGACCTCGTCAGCAAGGTCCAGGACATCCAGAACGCCCCGATGGAACGGGAAATACTTCACATAGGAGGCCACGTGGGACAGGATTTTCGCCGCCGCATAGGTGGGCACCAGATCTCGACAGGGGTGCCGTATCGCGCTTCCTGCCGCAGGGAAATACCCGCGGAGAAACTGCTGACCGAACTCGGCTACATGCTGCTTCTCGAGCTTGCTGGCGGCGGCTCGCATCGCACTCGCCTCGCAGAGTTCGCCCAAGAACCAGCCGACGTCCACCGCCGGGCACCCATACCCGGCCGTCAGCCAGCCAATCGTGCGCAGGCCGGGATCGACGGCCCTGTGGTTCCTATCGTGGTACCGGGCGTCTGGCAAGCAAATGTGCGCTGGACAGTACTCACCGTGCACGATCGAGGGGCCGGCACAGCGCAGGAAGTGATCGCACGCGAGAACAAGCCGGGCGACAAGTGTCGGATAACGTCGGTGCAGGATCGCTCGAAGGTGTTCTGTTGGCGTGGACGACTGCCGCGAGGTAGGTTGCGCGTCGATGATCGCCCGCACCTCATCGAGCTTCCCGATTTTGGTCGGCTGCTGCCGTATGCCGGCGCATTCCAACGAGTGGAGGTGGGCGAGTTGGACGCCCAGCGTGCGGTGCCATGCCGACAGGGACCGAAGCTCCTCGCTGAGAAGGGGTCCCGACGACATCAGAACATCGACGAGGCGAAGACGCCCCAATAGTCCCGGGTAGAAGATCCCTGAACGCGTGATCGTCGGCATCGATACCCAAGGAAGAACCGTCCGTAAATCGCTCATGAATGCGGCGTCCGCAATGGACGGCAGGACCGCGAACTCGTCGCGAAACCGCTCATACCGAACGAACCCGTCCGGAAGGCGATAGCAGATCATGGTGGCCGCGGGTCCTGCGACACGATGCACCTCCTCAACGTCATCGGCCCGCATGGCCATCCCCAGGTTGAAGAGTTCGTCGGGGATTCCGGAGTTCACGTAGACCACCTCGTCGGACAACCGGCATCTGCCAATGCGGTCCTCACCGCCCGGACCGTGTGGTGCGCACGGGCGTCTTCGTCGTGCAGGCCGAGTTTATGGGCTTCGAGCAGCGAGGCTGCGACAATGCCGGAGCAATGATGACCAAAACTCGTCGATGTACCTGCGGCATGCAGCTCGGGCGCCAGGGCGCGCCCCGGCCCGAGCCGGGATGAGAATCCAGGCGTCGGTCCGGCGAGGAAACGCTCGGACAGGACTCGACGGGTGATTTTCAGCACTGAGTTCAGGTCCGCTTCTCCGACATACAACGTCATCGAGTCCGGTCTGGTGAACCGATCAGGGTGGTTCACTACCTTGATCTGGAAACGAACATGCCGATTCTCGAGTTCGTCAATGATGGCGAGGAATGCGGCGGCCGCCGAATCTTGGCGGAGGTTCACGTACAAACGCCACGTCCGCGACTCGTCGAGGTCGCCGTGGATGGAGACGTACGCGAAGAATCCCGGAATCGCATACCGTCGCTCGCTCGGCAGCTCAACAGATACTTGTCCCGATCCTGCGTTGAGTTCCATGATCTCGTTTGCTTGCGGGAACAGGCGCAATCCATTCTTCTCAGCCAGCACAACGCCAGTCCGAGATGCGATGAGTTTCCATCCTCCATCGGCGTAGGAGCGGCCGACGAGCTTCCTTCGCATTTGCTCGACGAATCGCATATCTTCCGCCAGGCGGACGGATCGGTCCAGCACGGCGGTTGCATCCAACAAATGGCATCGCGCATATACGCGTTCTCGCAGCAATCTTTCAATGTCGTCCGGAGCGTCGGTTGCCTCCACTCGAACGCCTGCCTCGAGGAAGGTCCTGGCACCGATGACTGCGAACTGTCGTGCAGCCCGCTCAGCCGTCGTCAGAATGTCTCGAATGTCAAACATGGCGACCCAGAAAGGCTGAAAGTGCCAACGCAGACCGAAGTACGAAGCGCTGACCGAAATAGCACAGCAGCATGGGCTTGACGGTGAACCTGCCATACAGTTCGATCCACGCCATGGCTCGATGAATCAGAAAGACACCGACGCATTCGGCGATCCGGTCCGCCGACGGAGCGTCCTCAGACAGTTCCCGATACCCGTCGACGATGCTCACCGCCAACGCCGCAGCATAATCGCGAGAAATGGTGGATGCGTCGAGCCAGCTGTGAAGCGGCGACGCAGATGTGACCCTCGCACTGACGATCCACCGTGATATGAAGTCGCCGACCGCAGCTCCGAGGTCCCATGCGGGATCGCCGATGCCCCCGAACTCCCAGTCGACCAAACAGACTTCACCGGTTGGCGAAACCAGCGCATTGTCCAGCTTTGCATCACCGTGCACGAAGCACGGTGTATAGGTTCGGCTGCGGATCTCAGCGAGTGCTGCATCGAAATCGCCTGCGGCATGCAGAGATGACAGCATCCTCGGCAACTCACCCGGAAGACTAGCGAGGTCCACGGGTGTGACGACCAAACGTGGAACATATTCTCGCGAGGCTCCGAAGTCCGGGAGTGGAGCGGCATGCGTGCGCGCGAGAGCACGACCGAGGTCAATCGCGGCGGAGTTTGCTTGCTCGCACCGTTCCTCGAACACCGTGTGTAGAGAGGTCCAGCCAATGAGGGGCTCAATGTACAGGGTCGTGTCGTCCGGGCGTGCAATCACGCCTGGTGCGAGTCGGGTTCGCGACTGTTCGCGATACCGCGCGAGGTAGTCTAAGCAGTCGAACTCGCGTTGTATGTTCGAATATTGGCCGCGTTTAACGAAGGCGGAGCCGGCCTCCGTTTTCAGGATTTCACCTGGCATTGGGAACCTACAAAGGGTAGGGCGGTGCCGAACGTTCAATTGAGCACTCGGCACCGCGTGACTATCTGTTGATGATGCTGTGGATCCTGCTCAGCATTTGAGCAGGATCGAGAACGTGATCGCGACAGGTGTTGCCGTCGTGTCGATCCCATCGAAGAGCCGGGCTGCTTCCTCTTCCAGTTCTGCGCGATCCAATTCTGAACCGAGAAGATCGTCGAGTGTCGGCCGTTCCAGCATTGCCGATTCAATGTGCGACATGGGTTGAACCTCCTTTCTGCGGTGGTGCTTTTGGGACATCTCGATCGTCGCAGGGAATCACGATCGGAACATCAGCCAAAGGTGTGAACCCAATAACCCCGAAAAGTCGCCCGACAATCCACATTACGACTTGCTGCAGGACAGTGTGATTCACACATCAGTCGCGAGGGCGAACCGGCACTCGTCGAATTTTGCCGAGCGCCAGCCGGCGCTCCACACGGTTCTTAGCCTCCTCCGAAGGACCCATTCACCGCGTAGCTCCGATCCGCGTCCTCCCACCGATACAGCACCAGGAGGTCGATGGCGATCGATTCCTATTCCACCGTATGGACTGGGCGGCAGCTGGAAGATTGGGACACCGTGACTGGCCCCGATAGTGCGATGGTGGAACTTCTGGCACTGACACACCGACATCACAAGCCCGACAAGACTCGGCACCGGATCCTTCCATGGCCCTGGACGTTCACCGTATGGGAGTGGGCGCGCACGGCTGAAGACTCGAGCCGAGAAAGCTATCGACTAAACGGCCGTAGAGACGGCAGGGTCTTTCACTTACTCATGTGATCGTGCACCGAGCGCATAAAGGCCCCTCGCCGAACCGAGGAGCGCAAGGCTGGAAACCGCTGGGTGGGGCTGCCGGCAGGGGTGCTTACGCCCGGAGACCTCCTACACGAACCACTTCCCTCGGCTATTGCCTCGGGCACCCGCATCATGTCGGTGCCGGTTGCGGCGACGCAACAGCAAGGTCCGTGACCTTGCACGGAAACAGCTGGCACACACCCGAGCCGCCCGCGACGGCCAGGCACAGGTTCTCCCGCAGCGTGCGTCCTTTCTCGTTCTCCTCCGTCTGTTCTGGTACCCATCCCCACGGATCAAGGAGTCACCATGACCAACCCCAACGAATTCGAGAACCCAGCGACGGATCGGACGGACACAACCCCGCACGCTGCGGCGCCGACGTGCTGCAACACCGAACGGCAAACCACCTGCTGCGATCAGAGCGAGAAGTCGACGTGCTGCGGTGCCGCGGCGACGGCCGGCGGCGGATGCGGCTGCCAGTAACCCTTCACCCGGCAACACGGCGGTGCGGTGCGCGCGAAGATGAGCTCGCACCGCACCGCCGTCTGAGCTGAGGACTACGCCCGGGCGACGTCACCAGAAACGGTGTAGCGGTCTACTGGCCCGCCGGTGGCGTGGCTCCGCAGGCGCAGGCTCCGCCGCTGCGGGGCTGATAGTCGTGCACGTGACCGGTGCGGTCCTGGCTGATCTCACAGCAGGCGTGCAATCGGGCCTGCAGGGTGGCGCGACCGCGCTGGACCCGGGACTTCATCCCGGACACCGAAATCCCCGCCTCCCCGGCGGCCGCAGCGTGGGTGCGGGCGTCGAGGTCGACCATCTTCACCGCCGCGGCCGGCTCGGCGGGCAACCCGGAGAGCATCGGCACCAGACAGGAGGCGAGTTCCTTCTCCGCCGCCTCGTCGTCGTCCGGCTCGCCGTCGGGAGGGTTGTCGGGGACGGCGTCGACGGCCAACTCCCGCCGATGGGGCGCGGACCGGTAGAAGTCGGTGATCGCGTTGCGGGTGATGGCATACATCCACCCGAGGAGCCGGTCCTGTTCGCGCAGGTTGTCCAGGCTTTTGGCCATCCGCAGGAACACGATCGACAGGATGTCGTCGGCGTCCTCCGGACGGGAGACGCGGCGGGCGATGAAGGCCCGCAGGTCGCTCGAGAAGCGGCGCCAGAGCTGGTCGAGATCCGTTGGTTCCGGCGGTGGTGTCGTCGCGGTGGTGGCCGTGTCCTCGCTCATGATCTGCTTCCTTTCCGTCTCCAGCATCCCCGCCCGGCGGCGCGGTGGCGACCCCCTCGGGGCGCATTTGCAGGTACCGACGACCGTGACCGCGAACGGACGCACCCGCGATCCGACGCCATCTGCGTCCGAATCCGGGATGCCTCGTCTGTATAGGTGTCGATGTCGATGACGGGTTCTCCGATTCGACGTACCAGTAGAAGCGCGGTGAGGAGGTGAGAGCGATGCTGACCACACATTTGTTTTCGGGTCTGACCAGCGAAGAGGTCGATCTGATCGTGGCGGAGGAACTGCATCTGCTCGACGCCGCCGCATGAGCGCCGTCGACGCCCGCCCCGGGCGTATCCGCTGACCACAGCGCTCTCCCAGCCTCTACCCCACTGCACCGGGGTAGGGGCCAGAAGAGTGTCCGGCTCCGGCCGGACAACGCATGCGCAAACACGCAAAACCCGCCCTGCCTTTCCCCGTCGGAGGGAAAGGCAGGGCGGGTGTGTCGTCGTTCAGCGGCCGCGTGCCGCCCGAACCAGGCGGGTCAGGACAGGGACGGCGGTCACCACCGCCCACAACCCGATCGCCGCGGCCAGGGCTGCGGCGGTGTCCCCGGCGGTGGCGGTACCGAGGACATGTCCGCGAAGGGCGTCGGTGGCGTGTGCGACCGGATTCACCGTCGCCATGGCCTGCATCCAGCCGGGCATGGTCTCGAGCGGCGCGAACGCACTCGAGACGAACATCAGCGGCATCATCACCATCATCCCGGCGAACTGGACCACGTCCGGGCGCCGCAGTCGATCCCCGATCAGCCCGAACAACGCGCTCATCGCCCCGGCCAGTACCACCAGCACGATAACCGCGGCGACGGCATCACCTGCGGTGCCGTGGAACTCGAAACCCAATGCCACGGCGGCGATCCCGAGCAACGCCGCCCGGGCGAGGGTGAAGACGGCCTCGTTGATGGTGCGAGCGATTCCGGGTAGTGCCGCCCGCATAGGTAGGGCCGCGAAGCGGTCGTGCAGGCCGTTGGTGTGATCGATCGCGGCGGACACTCCGGCGTTGGTGCCGGCCATCACGGTGGATACGGCGAGCATGGCCGGGGTGAGGAAGACGATGTAGCTGACCCCGGCCGGGAAGCCCGGTCCGGCGGCGACGCTGCGGAACACCTGACTGAACAGCACCAGCATCGCCATCGGCATGGTCAGCGAGAACATCAGCAACTGCGGGACGCGGGCGCTGGTGCGCAGGTTCCGGACGGTCAGGGCGGCGAGCTGGTTCCCGATCGGGGACCGCTCCATCATGGTGGTGCGGGCGGTGGTCATCGGTGGGCTCCGGTGGTGTGGGCGAGGTGGGTGAAGACGTCGTCGAGGCTCGGGGAGGTGACGTCCAGGTCGGTGACGGCGATGCCGTCTCGGTGCAGGTGGGCGACCAGTTCGGTCGCGGCGGGTGCGTCGTCGACGGTGACCGACACCCGCGCCCGGCCGTCGTCGACGGGGTGGTCGGTGTCCGGGGTGAACGGCAGAACGCTCAGCTGGCGGGCGGGGACGGTGGCGGTCAGGACCTTGCCGCCGACGATCCGTTTGAGTTCGGTGGGGGTGCCGCGGGCGGCGACCCGGCCCCGGCGCAGGACCACGATGTGGTCGGCGAGCCGGTCGGCTTCCTCGAGGTACTGGGTGGTGAGCACGACGGTGGTGCCGGAGGTGGTCAGTTCCTCGACGACGTCCCACAATCCGGCGCGGGCGATCGGGTCCAGGCCGGTGGTCGGCTCGTCCAGGAACAGCACCGACGGGGACCCGACGAGGCTGGCGGCCAGATCGATCCGGCGGCGCGAGCCCCCAGAGAGTTCCCCGACCCGCCGGGTCGCGTACTCGTCCAACCCGAGCCGGTCGATCAGAGCGTCCGCTCGTGCGCGGGCGAGGGTGCGGCGCAGCCCGGTCAGGCGGCCGATCAGCTCCAGGTTCTCTCGGGCGGTGAGGAATTCGTCGAGGCCGGCGTATTGGCCGGTCACCCCGATCCGGCGGCGCACCCGGTCGGCGTCGGCGACGATGTCGAGGCCCTCGATCTGCACGCGGCCGACGGTGGGGCGGACCAGGGTGGTCAATGTGCGGATCAGGGTGGTCTTGCCGGCGCCGTTGTGGCCGAGCACCCCGAGCGTGCTTCCGGCGGCGGCGGTCAGGTCGACGCCGTCGAGTGCCCAGGTTTTGCCGTAGGCGACGTGCAGGTCCTCGACGAGGACGGCGGGGGCGGTCATCTCGCACCCCCGCCGAGGTCGCCGGCCGTGTGGCCGGTGCCGGTGGGAGAGAACAGGTGGGTCATCGAAGGAGTTCCTCTCGAAGAGTGGTGTGCTCCCATCCGGTGGTGAGTGGGAGTCCGCTTTCTCAGACGAAGTAACCGAGAGTTGGACGCAGCAGTGCTCGGGACGCGGGTTTGCGGCGCCGATTGTGGCGGTGGTGGGTGAGGGACTGCTCCGCGTGCATGCGTTCATCGACGAATCCAAACGATGCGGGTCTGAGAACACGAGAACGCCCCTCCGGGAGGGAGGGGCGTTCGTCGTATGTGGGTGGGCGCGCAAGGCTGGAAACCGCTGGGTGGGCTGCCTACTGGGGTTCTTACGTCCCGGAGACCTCCTACACGAACCACTTCCCTCAGCTACTGCCTCGGGCACCCAATTCTGTCGCCGGTGATTGCGTCGACGCAACACCGAAGCAGGTGACCTGCACGGCGGCGGAGCTACGCGGAGGTTCCCCAGACATACGTCGGGCGGCGCCCTTGATGAAGGGGCGCCGCCCGCGAGCACGAACATCTGGTTACCAAGCTGCATGGTTGCGCGGGGTCAAATGTGGCCTCGGCGTCAGAGAACCCCCTCGTCCTGACGCAGGCCCACCGCGCTGAGCCCAGTTAGTGGGCCGTGCTTTTTGCGTCGGTGCCTACAACTCGTGCTGGGTGCCACGACCGAGAGGTGGAATCTTCTCTTCCGGTTCGACCTTGGTCTGCCGTGGATCCGTACCTCAGGTCTACCCCGCATATCCCATTAAGGCAATGGACGTGCATTCGAGCGCCCCGGGCGATGCCTCCCGCTCGTCCGGTAGCCGAGCCGCACAGGTCGCCGACCTGATCCGTTGGGGGCGACAGAACTCACCCCCGAGGCGTACAAAGGAAAGACACCGATGAGGCACGGCCGGTGGCAACAGAGGCCACCACCCGCGCGAAATACGTGACTGGTGGAGCGATCTCCTCTCGTCCTACACACGGAGGGGACATCGCATGAGCGTTCCGTGGGTGCCGCGGGCACGATCGGATGCGTACTGGGAGAAGCAAATCTGCGAGGAAGCACACGCCGGCGAGAATGCCGAAGCGAGTGAATCCACAGCGGCTGCGAAACGCCCGACCATGGTTGACCACAGCCGTGGGCTCCGCAAGGCCGCCGCCCCGCCTGCAGATCACGGCGAGTAGTCAAGTCACCTCGGGCAGTTCGCGTCCTGGCTTGCGGGATCGTCTGCCCCTGGACCCTTTTCGCCCACGCGGGGGATGCTCACGGTTGCCACGATGGCGGCGAGCACGGCTGCGGCGGCGAGGATCAGGTAGGCGTGGGCGTAGCTGCCCGTCCACGCCGACAACGCGGTCCCCGCCCACGGGGCCAGGGCCATGACGATGACGACCGGCGCGGACATCAGCCCATTGAGGCGCCCGTAATGGGTGGCGCCCCACCGGTCGGTGATCGCGGTCGCCTGGATCAGGGTGAAGATCCCGCGGATCAGCCCGGCCCCGATCGCCACCCCGATCAACGCGAGGGTGGTGGACGCGATCCCGAGCAACGCCGTAGACGCGGCGGTGGCGGCAAGGATCACCACGATCCGGGTGCGGGCGGTGGTGCGCGCCGCGAGCGGCAGGTAGCCGATGCGGCCGAGGACCTGCCCGGCTCCACCCAACCCCAACGTCAGGGCCGCGAGGGACGGGGAGAAGCCCTGCTCGATCAGCAGCGGCACCAGGTTGAACACCCCGGCGAACGCGGCGAACGCCCCCAAACTCAGTGCGATCACGAGGGCGAGGAACGCGCGGCTGTGGGAGGCGTCGCGGTGATCGACCGGATGCGCCCCGGTCGGGGCCGGTGGGTGCGGCCACCGCCCACGGAGCCCCAGCAGGTGGCCGGGCACGGTGATGATCGCCAGGATCGCGGCGAGGACGAGATACGTTGCCCGCCAGTCATACCGGTCGACCAGAGCGGCGGTGAGCGGCGCGAACACCGGGCGTTCCCCCGCACCTTTCCAGAAGACTCACGAACGGACTGCGCAACATACCTCCGCCCAGGGCGGCCTCCTCCGGCGCGTCGAGACCTTCGGGGCCTCCCTCCGCACCCGGGTTCCCCCTCGAGTGAGGACATCGTGAACACTGGGTCGTGAAGGACCCGGGAAAAGTGTTGTCACTGATAGTGATGAAGGCGTATTCGGCGGAGTTCAAGGCCGATGCCGTCGCGTTGTATCTGTCCGATCCGAGCCACACGTTCGAGGGTATCGGCAACGACCTGGGCGTGAGCCACGAGACCCTGCGCAATTGGGTGCACGGGGTCGGCGGTCATCGATGTGGCTGGGGTCAGTGAAGCGGTGTACGCAGCCGCTGTCGGGGCGAGTGCTGGAGCGCCGGCAGCCAGTCGGCCTGGCGCCCTACAGGGCAAGAGACTTGCTGATGATCGATTTCATGACCTCGCTGGTTCCACCGTAGATGCGGGTGACACGGGCGTCGAGGTACAGGCGGGCGATCGGGTACTCGAGGATGTAGCCATAGCCGCCGTGCAACTGCAGGCAGCGGTCCATTACCCGACCTTGGGTCTCGGTGCAGAACAACTTGATCTTTGCTGCGTCGACGCCAGTCAGCCGGCCCACGACCAGTTCTGCGATGCCCTTGTCGAGCAGAGCCTGGGCGGCTTCGAGTTCGGCTGACATGGCGGCGAGTTCGAACTTCGTGTTCTGCATGGACGAGAGCGCGGCACCGAAAACGGTCCGTTCCTTCACGTAGTTCGTGGTCAACCTGATCGCCTGCGCCGACTGTGCGACGGCACCGACGGCGATCGCTAGGCGCTCTTGGGCCAGGTTTCGCCCCAGGTGCGCGAAGGCCTCGCCCGCCTTGCCCAGCACGTTCGCGACGGGCACGCGCACGTTATCGAAGCAGAGCTCGACCGTGTCCTGGACCTTCAGGCCGATCTTTTCGAGCTGGGGTCCCTTGGTGAATCCCGGCATGCCGTCTTCGACCACTAGCAGGGTGAGCCCGCCTCGGCGGTCGTCCGTGACGGTGGACGTCCGTGCGAGCACGATCACGAGTTCGGCGTGGTGTCCACCGGTGATGAAGGTCTTGGCACCGTTGAGGATGTAGTGGTCACCGTCGATCCTGGCCGTGGTCCTGACGCCGGCAAGGTCGGAGCCGGTACCCGGCTCGGTCAACGCGATCGCCGTATAGAGATCGCCGCTGGCGAGCCCCGGGAACCAGCGTGCCCGTTGCTGCTCGTCGCACAGGCCCAGAAAGTATGGGAGGACGACGTCGAGATGGGTGCGGAGTGCGCCCAGCGTGACCGTTTCCCGAGCCGCCTCCTCCTGGATGACCGCGTTGTAGCGGTAGTCGTCCTGGCCGCTCCCGCCGTACGCCGCAGGAATCTGGATGCCCATCACACCGATCTTCCCGAGCTGCCGATAGAGGTCGCGTGGGACGAGGCCTTCCTGGAGCCAGTCACTGTACGCGGGCTTGACCTCCCTGGTGATGAACTGGCGGACCAAGGTGCGGAAGTCTTCGTGATCTTGGGTGTAAATCGTGCGTTCCATGATGTCTCCCTATCAAAGGTCCGGCTTCTTCAATGTGGCTGTTCGGTGGCTACGGACGGGTGTGGCGGAGTATCCGGTTGACCGGTGCCTCCGGCGCGATCTCGGAGGGACCTCCGTGGTGACTCGGTCGTCCACTCGCGGAGCACATCGCTTGTATGCTGGCCGGTTCTGGGGGGTGTTCCGATGGGCGGTTGTCGATGAGCGGGGAACCGCGGTGCGCGTCCCGGCTGGAGTACACCGTCCCGCTCGATCAGCGCGCCGCGTGCAGCGATCTGCGGGTCCTGCAGCGCCCCACGGAGGCTGCGGACCGGCGTGACGCAGGCATCGGTGTGGTCGAACGTTGCTGCCCACTCCGCCTGGGTCCGTTCGCGAAACCGGGCCTCGACCCTCGTGCGCAGGGCGGGCCACGTCTCACGGTCGTTCTGCTCGTCGACGGGGACGTCGACGCCGAGCGCTTTTATGAACTGAGCGAAGAATGGTGCCTCCAGCGCGCCGACCGCCATGTACTCCCCATCCGCGGTCTGGTAGGTGCCGTAGAACGGCGCACCGCCATCCAGGAGGTTCGAGCCCCGTCGGTCGGCCCACGAGCCGGCAGCCATTCTGGCGTGGGTGCCTGCGAGGAGGTGGGCCGCTCCGTCGATGATGGCCGCGTCGACCACCTGACCGCGACCCGTCCGGTCGGCCTCGCGTAGCGCCGCGAGCAGGCCGATGACGAGGTACGTCCCACCCCCTCCGAAGTCGCCGATCAGGTTGAGCGGAACCTGGGGTGGGCCCTCGGCAGTCCCGATCGCGTGAAGGGCGCCGGTTGCTGCGATGTAGTTGATGTCGTGGCCGGCTGTCGATGCGCGCGGTCCATCGGATCCCCAGCCAGTCATGCGGCCATAGACAAGGTGCGGGCTATCCGGCCACAGGTCCTCGGGTCCGAGGCCCAACCGCTCGGCCACCCCCGGTCGGAAGCCCTCCACCACAGCGTCGGCCTGACCGGCCAGGTCGAGCGCTGCCTGCCGGCCCTCTCGGGTCTTCAGATCGAGGGCTACCGAACGCTTGCCCCGATTCAACAGGTTGTGGGTCGGCTCGCCCGGAAAGAGTGTCGGCGCGCCGGGTCGGTCGATCCGAACGACATCTGCGCCCATGTCTGCGAGGAGCATGGTGGCGAATGGGCCGGGTCCAATACCACCGAGCTCCAGGACCCGAAGCTCGGACAGCGGACCAGCCGTAGTCGGCTCTGCCATCTGTTCCCTCCTCATCCCAGCAACCCCGATCCGGGGTAGGTGGCGTCGTGTCGTCCTGTGCTGTTGGCTACGCGGATGCGTGCCCTGGGGGCGAGTCGGTCCATGTGTCAGGCGAGCTCGACGATCGTGGCGTTGGCCGTGCCGCCGCCCTCGCACATCGTTTGGAGCCCGTACCGGATGCCGCTGTCCCGCATGTGATGGACGAGGCGTGTCATCAGGATCGCCCCCGAGGCGCCCAACGGGTGACCGACTGCGATGGCGCCACCCAGCGGGTTCATGCGTGCTTGGTCGGCACCCGTTTCGGCTAGCCACGCCAGGGGGACGGGCGCGAAGGCCTCGTTGACCTCGAATACCCCGATGTCGTCGATGCTCAGACCGGCCCGGGCGAGCACCTTCGCGGTCGCTGGGATCGGTCCGGTCAGGACCGCCACCGGGTCCGCTCCCACCACCGCCCCGGCGTGGTACCGCACGATCGGGGTCAGCCCGAGCTGCTTCGCCGTCTCAGGCGTGGTGACGAGCAGCGCCGCGGCGCCGTCGGAGATCTGCGAGGAGTTGCCGGCGTGGATCGCGTTGTCCCCGCCCAGCACGGGCTTCAGCCCAGCCAACGTCTCGGGGGTGGTTCCCCGGCGCAGCCCTTCGTCGTGCTTCAGGGTGCCGGTCTCGCTGGCGACCGGCGTGACTTGGGCGTCGAAGGCGCCCGCGTCCATCGCGGCTGCGGCTCGCTCGTGCGATAGCGAGGCGAATACATCCAGTTGCTCCCTGGAGAAGCCCCACCGCTCGGTGATCAGCTCGGCACCCGTGATCTGGTTGAAATCGTCGACGCCATACCGCGCCTTGGCCGTGGGTCCGTAGGGTTCCCCGCTCGCCCGGGTGGCTCCGAGCGGCACGCGGCTCATCGTCTCGACGCCGCCGGCAACGACGAGATCCTGCTGCCCGGACATCACCGCGAACGCGGCGTGGTCGAGCGCCTGTTGGCTGGACCCGCAGGCTCGGTTGATGGTGACCGCCGGAACGGTCTCGGGCCACCCGGCAGCCAGGACCGCGAAGCGGCCGACGTTGCTGGACTGGTCCCCCAGCTGGGTCACGCAGCCCCATTGAACGTCATCGATCAACGCCGGGTCGATTTCCGTCCGGTTGATCAACTCTTTGAGCACGATCGCGGACAGGTCCACAGGGTGGATCCCCCTCAAGGAGCCGTTCCGCTTCCCGATCGGTGTCCGCACGGCTTCGACAATCACGGCTTCCCGCATGGTGTTCTTCCCTTCCCGTTCCTGTCAGCGACCGGTCCACACCGGTGCGCGCTTCTCCCTGAATGCACTGACTCCCTCGGCGGCGTCGTCCGACGAGAAGACCGGTGTCACCAGCGGCTCCTGGCGCGCGAACATCTCCCCCGGTGCCCAGGCCTCCGAGTCCGTGACGATCTGCTTCGTGACGGAGACCGCGAGGGGGCCGTTCGCCCCGATCGTTCCGGCGAGGGCCAGAGCGCTGGCGAGAGCTCCGCCGTCCGGCACGACCTCATTGACCAGCCCGAAGTGCTCAGCGCGCTGTGCCGAGATGGGCTGCCCAGTGAGCAGCAGCTCCAGCGCGATGGTGCGCGGCAACCGCGTCGGAAGCCGGAGTGCCCCACCGCCGCGCGCGATGAGCCCACGCTTGACCTCGGGAAGAGCGAAGGTCGCTCCTTCTCCCGCAACCACCATGTCGCAGGCAAGCATCAGCTCGAAACCGCCACCGAACGCACAGCCTTCGACCGCAGCGATGAGCGGCTTGCGCGGAGGGGCCTCGACGAGCCCTCCGAATCCACGGCCTGGGACGGTCGCGCGGCGACCGGCGGCCAGTTCCTTCAGGTCCATGCCGGCGCAGAACGTGCCTCCGGCTCCCGTCAGCACACCGGTGGTGAGGTCGTCAGAGGAGTCCAGCAGATCCAGCGCTGCCGCGATGGCCTGCGCGACATCGAGGGTCATGGCGTTCCGCGCCGACGGTCGGTCGATTGTTATCACGATCGTGCGTCCGTCGACGTCGATGTGTGCCTCTCGCGAAGTCGTTGCCAGGTCGATCATCTCGGCCCCATCCGCAGGGCGCCATCGAGCCGAATGGTCTCCCCGTTGATGTAGTTGTTCTCGAGAAGCTCGACAGCGAGGCGGCCGTAGTCCTCGGGGACGCCGAGACGCTTCGGATGGGGCACGCCCTCGGCCAGCCCGTCACGGATGTCCTGGCGCAGCCGGCTCAGCATTGGGGTGTCGAACGTCCCGGGTGCGATGGTGTTCACGCGGATCTGCCAGCTGGCAAGGTCGCGGGCTGCGACCAGGGTCATGCCATGCACGGCCGCCTTGGCCGCCGTGTACGAGGTCTGCCCGATCTGCCCGTCGAAGGCGGCCACGGAGGCCGTCAGGACGATCGCGCCGCGGTCGCCGTCGAGGAGCTCGGTGTTGCCGGCGATGCGTTGAGCTGCCAAGCGCAGCACGTTGTAGGTGCCGACGAGGTTGACCTTGAGGACCTCTTCGAAGGTGCCGAGGTCACCCGGTTCCCGGTTCTTGTCGATGATCCGAGTCCGGTCCCCACCCCGGCCGGCACAGTGGACGGCTGCCCGCAGCGGACCTGCGGATTCCGCGGCATCGAGTGCCTCGCTGAGCTCGTCTGTGTTCGTGATGTCGGCAGGGACGAACGTGACGCCGAATTCCTCGGCCACCGCCTTGCCCGGCGAGGAGGGAAGGTCGGCGATGATGACCTTCGCACCTCGGGCGAGCAGCGCTCGAGCGGTGGCCAGGCCGAGTCCGGAGGCGCCTCCCGTGACGAGGGCAGACGTTTCCTGTAAGAGCATGTGGTTCCTTGTCATCTCTGTGTAGTCAGGTACCGAGGAAGGTGGGGCGTCGCCCTTCGGCGTACGCCGCGATCGCCTTATCGAAGTCCTCGCTGTCGAGCAGTTGGGGCTTGGAACTCGACTTCGGCTTCGAGCGTGGTTTGCACCGTCGGCAGCGGATGGGCGAAGTCCTGCTTGAGCAGTCGGAGCGATTTGGGCGGCCCGTTACCGATGCGAGCGTCGTTGTCGAGCGCCGTCTGCAGTACGCAGCGGGATACCACCATGTTGTCGATCGCGCCGAGCCGCAGAGCATCTGGGGCGTCGAGCCGCTCACCGAACATCATGGGTTACCGTGATCGGACGGTTCCCACGCGATGTGCAAGCACCCACAGCGCACCGGCGTCCACAGCAAGGCCGATCCCGGTGAAGGAACTCGCGAAGCGCGCGAGGCACTGACCACGCGGTCGCAGGCCCCTAGGACCGAATGTGGTGCCGTTCCGACCCTGCCCAACCCTGCTCCAGCGGCACCGAGTACCAGACCTCGATGGCGACCGAAGTGAACAGCCAGCGACCGTCGATGCGTGCGTAGCGGTCGGTGAACCGGCCGGAGACCAGGTGGCTGCGACCGTGGTAGACAGGGGTTGCGAACAGGTGGCTGATGCCGGTGGCGGTGTCGCCGTCAACCTCGACGTCGTGCGCGGTCACGAACTGCCGGACGAACGCCTCGCCCCCGTCCGACAGCTGCTGCGGGAGCGCGATGAAAAACTCGCTGATCTCCGCCCGGCCGGAGGCCGAACCCCCCACATAGGAGTAGTCCAGCTCGGCGTCGGCGGCGAACAGATCGCCGATCTCCGACCAGCGGTCGGTGTTGACCATGTCGTGATAGCGGGCGCGCAGTCGGCGGATCTCCTCGCGGGACTCCAGGACGTCGACCCGGTGGCTCAGCGCAGTGATCTCGGCGGCGGTGTTGGAGGTAGTCACGTCAGCTTTACTACCTTTCTGATTGCTTCTTCGAGATCGTTCGGGCCGGGCATATGTTCTTGTTCGAGTGCTGTTGCGAAGGGGACAGGAGTGTCCTTGCCTGCTACGCGCAGTACTGGTGCAACGAGGGTCTCAAACAGTTGTTCCTGGATGGTTGCGGCGATTTCGGCCCCGAATCCCGCGCGTTGCACCGCCTGGTGCGCGATGACCGCTCGGCGCGTCTTGGTGACCGACGCCATGACGGTGTCGATGTCCCACGGCACAATCCACTGGAGATGCTGAGAACTCGGGCGTGCGGCGATCGGGCGGCTTCGGCGCGGAAGATGGAGCAGTCTGGTGGCTGGCGCCCTCCCAGTCGCGGTAAAGGTCTCGCGCGGGGTCGAGGAACACGAACTGACCGAAGTTCGCTGGGCGTTGCGGCTGCACGTACATTTCCGAGAACAGGGCGTGGCCCAAATCGGTTGATGGCGATGGTGTCGAGGCGGCCTTCCGCACGATCACGGGGCACGTCGTCCATACCATCGAGCAGCTGCTGCACATCGGAGCGGTTGGGCGTCGTTGGCAGTGCGCACGAGGTCGTAGAGTGCGAGCGCTCGGCATCGAGCTGCAGAGCGCGGCTGATGCGCTTGAGCATCGGAGACGCCGGTGGCGTTGCGCCCTCGACGCGCACGTACCTTCGTCGGCGCACCAAGCTAGGGGGGTACGGGCAGTAACCCTATAGAGCGGGTCTCCCTGGCGATGCGGGTGCGGATGTTGACTGGGGTCACCGGTTTTCGATCCGCCACTCGGGCGCGATCGCCGCGTCTTTGGAGGACACATCATGAGCACCAAGAACGTCTGGTTCGTCACCGGCGCGAGCCGCGGCATGGGCGTCGACATCGTCCAGGCCGCGCTCGCCGCCGGCCACTCGGTCGTCGCCACCGGCCGCAGTGCCGAGCGCGTTCAGGCCGCCGTCGGCGAGCACGAGAACCTGCTGACTGTGGCCCTCGACGTCACCGAGCCCGCTACGATCGACGCCGCTGTGCAGGCCGCGGTTGAGCGTTTCGGTCGCATCGACACTCTCGTGAACAACGCCGGCAACTTCTACGCCGGCTATTTCGAGAACATCAGCCCCGAGCAGATGCGCGCCCAGATGGAGACGAACTTCTTCGGCCCCCTCAATGTCACCCGCGCGATCCTGCCCGTCATGCGTCAGCAGCGTTCGGGCCAGGTCATCACGGTCACCTCGGCCGCCGGCCTCATCGGCCAGGAGTTCTGCGCCGCGTACGCGCCGTCGAAGTTCGCTCTCGAGGGGTGGATGGAGTCACTGCGATTCGATGTCGCCCCGTACGGCATCAGCACGATGGCTGTCGAGCCCGGGTTCTTCCGCACCGAGCTGCTCGTCGAGGGCTCCTCGACCATCTGGCCCGAGCTGGACATCGAGGACTACGCCGAGCGCACCGAGCAGACCATCACCGCGTGGAAGAGCATGAACGGCCAGCAGGGCGGCGATCCCAAGAAGCTCGCCGACGCCCTCGTGACTCTCTCGGACTCCGGTGAGCTGCCGCTGCGCTTCCTAGCCGGTGCCGACGTCATGGCTGGCGTCGAGCAGAACCTCGCCACCATCCAGGGTCAGATCGACGCGAACCGCGACCTCTCCGTGTCGCTCGCCTTCGACGCCTGAGACCGACTACTTCATTTTCCCGCTGTCCACCCGGGCGGTGGGCGCCCAATGGAAGGACATCACTCATGATCATCAACGCGCTCAACGGCACCGTCGCCATCGTCACCGGTGCCAGCAGCGGCATCGGCGACGCGACTGCGCGCCGGCTCGTCGAGCACGGCGCGACCGTCGCTGTCCTCGCTCGCCGCAAAGACCGCCTCGACGCGCTCGTGACCGAGATCGAGTCCGCCGGCGGCACCGCCCTGGCAGTCGAGGCCGACATCACCGACCGCGAACAGGCCGAGTCCGCCGTGCAAACGATCGTCGACCGCTTCGGTCGACTCGACATCCTCATCAACAACGCCGGACTCATGCTCCTCGGCCCCGTCAGTGGCGCCGACATCGAGGAGTGGGAGCGGATGATCGCCGTGAACCAGAAGGGGCTCCTCTACGTCACCCACGCCGCCCTGCCGCACCTGTTGAAGGCTGCAAAGGACGACCTGCGCGGTGTCGCCGACATCGTCAACATCTCCTCCATCGCCGGACGACAGGCGTGGGTGAACTTCGGCGTCTACAACATGACCAAGTTCGGTGTGAACGGCTTCACCGAGGCTCTGCGCCAGGAGGTCACCCAGCAGCACGTGCGCGTTGGCTTGCTCGAGCCCGGTGCCGTTGCCACCGAGCTGGTGTCGCACAACAGCCAGCAGGTCCAGGACGACCTCGCGGCCTCCGCCGCTGAGGCAATCCCCGAGCCCTTGCAGCCCGAGGACATTGCCGACAGCATCACCTATATGGTCACCCGACCCCGCCGCTCCTCGGTCGCCGAGCTATGGGCCATGCCCACCTCGCAGGCCTGAGCAACTCACGCGCGGAAGGAACGATCAGATAAGAACGACACCTCGGAGAGTTCGAGCGACCACATCGGCCTCGGCGCCATGCCCCATGGCTGGCACCTACGCCTCGGACGGCGCCCTCGATAACGAGGAGTCGATCCGCGCCGTCCGCCGGGCGCTCGAACTCGGGTGGTTATCCACGTCGACACCGCAGAGGGTTACGGCCCCTCTTCAGCGAGAACTTCCGCGCAGACGCCTTTGTGTACCCGTCGGTGGCGAAAGCCGCTGACACATGACGGGTGGGCTACCGGTATTGACCCGGCGGTGGCTCGAAGTCCGCAGTAGTGCGTCGACCGCAATTGTCGGGCCGTAGGTGGCCTCAAGGACCACCTGCGGGCGTTCCCGGACTTCCTCGAGTTGCAACGTCAGCGAGGTCGGGGCTTGACGATCCGCACCGAGAGTTGCTCTGCGGTGTGGGTTTGTCGATACACCACCGACAGTTGTCGGTGTATCGACAAATAGTCTTCCGTCGCATCCTAGGATTTGCCACCTCCACGGACCGAGCCAGTGGCGCACATCACTGTCGCCCTTCGGCGCGAGAGAGAGCTCTTTCGGCAGTCGCGAGCTGGACCGACGGACAAAACCGGGTCGCCGCCGTCGCCGCATTCAACCTGGCAGCCCTCAGCATCCTCGCGGCCTGGCGAAGCCTCGGGAATCGTTGTGCCCCAATATTTGGCGGTCGTCGGTGTCGACGCCCTTCCAGCCTCGGCATCAGTCGAATCGGCGCTCACCACCGTGGCGATGGATCTGACCGTACCCGCGCGAACCCTCGCCCGCGAGATCCTCTTGAAGGCGAAAATCTCTGCGCCTCTGTGCAATAGAACCGGACAAACCTCGATACTGATCGTTGTCCAGCGAGAGACAGCATGAACGGTTCACGCGTCCTCCTCCAAGCGATTACCAACCGAACCTGACCACCTCACGGCAAGCGGTGTCCGTTGTGCCTGTTGGTTACCGCGGCAACCAACAGACCAAACGGACATCAGGGTTCATAGGGGATCGGAGGACAGCGGCTGCCGAGGCCGCCGTCGACATCCAGGACGACGCCGCTGACGTAGCCTGCGCCGGGCGAGCACAGGTATGCCGTGGCCTCGGCGATGTCGGTGGGGTCACCGGTTCGCCGTCGTGGGACTTTGGAGACGAGTTTTTCGCGCGCGTACCGCTTCTTCGAAAGGCCCCATTGAAGGCTTCGTACGGTGCAATGGTCCTCAGCTGCGTTCAGCTACGCCGGAGGCGATGTTGCGCAGTTCCCGACGCATGATCTTCCCGGTGGTGGTCAGGGGCAGCTGACCGATGAAGGTGATCTGCCGGGGGTATTGGTAGAACGCCAGCCGGGTCTTGACGTGGGATTGCAGTTCCTGGCGCAGTTCTTCCGAGGCGGTGGCCTCGTCGGTGAGGACGACGAAGGCTTGGACAGCTTCGCCGCGAAGTTGGTCGGGGACACCGATCACCCCGGCCATGGCCACCGCGTGGTGGGAGAGCAGGCATTCTTCGATCTCGCCTGGTCCGATCCGGTAACCGGCCGAGGAGATGACGTCATCGGCGCGGCCCTGGTACCAGAGGTTGCCGGCCGCGTCGGCCCGGCCGAGGTCTCCGGTGTGGATCCATCCGTCGTGAATCTTTTCCTGCGTCTTGTCCGGTTGGTTCCAGTACTCGAGGAACTGTCCGGGATTTCCTGCGGCGATGCAGATTTCGCCGACCCGACCGGTCTCGACCTGTTCGCCCGTCGGGTCGAGGAGCCCGACAGTGAAGCCGGGGAAGGCGCGGCCCATCGAGCCTGGCTCGGGCTTCCAGCTGGACCGGCAGGTGCCGACCGTCAGGTTCATTTCCGTCTGCCCGTAGAACTCGTTGATCGCCACCCCGAAGGTGTCAGTGACCCATTCCTGCAGGGCGCCGCCGAGGGATTCGCCGCCACTGGCAAGGGCACGCAGTCGCACACCGCGCGCGGCGGCGCGATCGACGCCGGTGCTGCGCATCTGCTTGAGAGCGGTCGGGGGAATGAACGAAGCGGTGACCTTGTGCCGGCGCATGACCTCGATCGCCCGCGCGGGAGTGAATTTGTCCGGGGTCGCCACCACGGGGCACCCCATTGCCAGCGCCGGGAACAGCACGTCGAACAGTCCGCCGATCCACGCCCAGTCGGCGGGCGTCCAGAACACATCCCTCGGCTGAGGAGGGCCCTCGAAGGCCGTGCGGACGCCGGGCATGTGCGCGGGCAGAATCTTGTGCCCGTGCAAGGCCCCTTTCGGCCGTCCCGTGGTGCCGGAGGTGTAGATGATGATCGCGGGCGAGTTCGGTCCGGTGGGGGCGACGCGCTCGTCCTCGGCGGCGGCGTCGACCAGCCGCTCGAACGACAACACCGGAACCGGGGTCGGGCCGGCCGGGCTCTCCCCCACCAGCAGCACCGCTTCCAGCGACTCGATTTCCGCCAAGCTGTTCCGGATGCGCGCGAAGCCTTCGGTGTCGACGACGAGTATCCGCGCTCCGGAGTCGTTCAGTCGGTGGGCGACCGCGTCGGAGCCGAACTTGACCGACAACGGCACCGTGACCATCCCGGCCCGAAACGCCCCCAAATGAGCGGTCAGCACCTCGATGCCCTGGGGCACCATCACTCCGATCCGGTCGCCGGCGCCGATTCCGAGGTCGGCCAGTACGGTGGCGAACTTCCGGCTCAGGACCGCGACCTCGCCGAAGGTGTACTGATGCCAGAACCCTTCGACGTCGATGATCAGGGCGGGATCGGCCGGGTTTTTGTCGTCCACGCAGGCCCGGGCGATGTTGAACTCGTCGGGGATTTGCCAGGCAAAAGGAGTGGCGCTGAGATCTTGCCACCAGTCCTGCTGTACCGGGGTGCTCATTTCGCTGCTGCTTCCATCTCGATGGCCTGAGCCTTCCCCGCCACGAGAAGGGAGAAGAGCCCGGAGACGACGAGTGTGCCGTCTTGGTTGATCAACGACCCCTTGCAGGTGACGACCGCGGCCTCACCGCTGGGTCGTGGCCGGATCGCGACGACCTCGGAGACGGCGTGCACGGCGTCACCGAAGAACGTCGGGGCGTGGAACCGGACCTCGTCGAGCCCGTAGAAGCACTGCAAGTAGCTCGGATGCAGTTCGACCAGTCCGAGCAGGGTGGACAGCATCAGCGCGCCGTGCGCGATCTGGCGACCGAATCGGGTCCGCTGCGCGTACTCGGGATCCAGGTGCAGCGGGTGCCGGTCCCAGGTCAGCTCGGCGAATTCCTGCACGTACTCGTCGGTGATGGTGCGCGACTCGGTGGTGGTGGTATCACCGACGCGGATGTTCTCGAAGTGAGTGGAAATCAACGAATGTCCTTACGGATTTGGCTTTTTGGGGTTACTTTGCGGGTCGTTACTGTGGAGAGACTGGGCGATAGGTGCCGTCGTCGTCGATGAACATGTCGCTGCTGCCCCGGCTGAGGTCGGCCTCGCGAACGAAGAACACGCTGATCAGGGAGATCAACGACAGCGCCGCGACGTAGACCGCGACGGCGAACGAGCCGCCGGTGTAGGCGACCAACGCTGCCGCGATCATCGGGGCGATCGCGCCGCCGAGCAGCACACCGATCTGAAAGCTGATCGAGGCGGCGCTGTAGCGCACCCGGGCGTCGAAGAGTTCAGCGATGAAGGTGGCCTGCGGACCGTAGGAGATGCTGAGCATGAATGCGCCGATCGCCAGGGCGCCGGTGGTCAGCCAGAAGTTCCCGGAATCGATCGCGGCGAACGCGGGAAAGACCCATACACCCATTCCGCCGATGCCGACCAGCAGCGTTCGGCGCCGGCCGAACCGCTCGGAGAGCTGACCGAAGATCGGGATGAAGATCGCCGCGACCACTGCCGACACCATGACCGCGGTGAGCATGAGATTGCCGGGCAGCAGATCGAACTGATCGGCGTAGGTCAGGGTGTAGGTGTTGAGGATGTAGAAGTAGGCGCCGGTGCTGATCATCGAGCCGGCCGCCAGCACGATCTGCCGCGGGTAGGTGCGGAACGCATCGACCAGGGGAATCTTGACCTCGGTCTTCTGCTCCTTGACGCGGGTGAACGCCGGGGTCTCCTCGAGGGCCACGCGGATGTAGAGCCCGACGGCGACCAGGACGATGCTGAGCAGGAATGGAATGCGCCAGCCCCAGGTGAGGAACTGATCACCCGTGGCGGCCTTGGTACCGAATATGACCGCTGTCGCCAGCAGCAGACCGGCGGGCACTCCGACCTGCGGCATGCTGCCGTAGAAGCCGCGGCGGTTCTTCGGGGCGTATTCGACCGCGGTCAGCACCGCGCCGCCCCATTCGCCGCCGACCCCGAAACCCTGGATCAAGCGCAGGGCCACCAGCAGTGCCGGTGCCCACATGCCGATCTGGTCCGAGGTGGGCAGCAGGCCCACCAGGAAGGTGGCCGCACCCATCACCAGCAGCGCGAAGACCAGGATCTTTTTGCGTCCGACCCGGTCTCCGAAGTGGCCCATGACGACGCCGCCGAGCGGACGTGCGACGAACCCGACCGCGAAGGTGGCGAAGGAGAGGATCGTGGCGAGCCACGGGTCGGCGCCCGAGAAGAACATCGGCGCGAACACCAGCGCGGCGGACGCCCCGTAGATCTGGAAGTCGTACCACTCGATGGTGGTGCCGATGAGGACGGAGCCGGCCACGCGCCGCAGCGCTGGCCGGTCGACGGTCGTCGTCGGTGGTGTGGAGTGTGCAACCTTCACGTGCTTGCTCCTTGTTTTCGGGCGGGGACGCTCTCGCCATGTCGGCGGTGAAAGGGCTCTGGGACGCCGCAAAGAGGCTGACAGGGCCCCGGGGCCGGGCTCCGGGGAGAGCGTAAGCAGTGACTGGCACCACAGTCAAGCAATTCCCAATCAATCGATTGAGTTGCTGGTCAGATAAACCACGAGGTAGTCGTCTTATCCCAATCGATTGATTGGCGATCTGCTGGCTGAAGGAAGTGTTAGCATGATTCGGGAGCCGACCGAAAGGGAGCCATGGATCTGGGGCGCGTACAGCGGGCTGCGGTAACCCTTTTCGCCACGAAGGGCTTTGCCGCCACGGGCATCCGGGAACTCGGCGCCGAGGCGGGTATCAACTCCGCGACCCTGTATCACTACGTCGGCAGCAAGGAATCCCTCCTGGCGCTGATCATCCGGTCCTGCCTGGACGAGCTCATGGAAGCGGGGACCCGCGCCATGCGGAGCAGCGCCGATCCGGTCGTGCAACTCGCCGGATTGGTCGCCTCGCACGTGGGCATCAGCGCGGTGAACCAACTCACCGCCCGCGTCGCCGAATACGAAATGCGGGCACTGACCGAGGCCAACCGGGCCGAACTGCAGGCCAAGCGCGACGAGTACGAGGTGCTGTTCGGCCAGGTGCTCGAACGAGGACAGCGTGTGGGGTCCTTCGCGATCGAAGACCTCGCACTCTGCCGGTTGGCCATCCTCGAGATGTGCACCGGTGTCGCGCACTGGTACCGGCCGGGCGGCCGGCTCAATCTCGACGATGTGCAGCAGTACTTCGTCGGCGCTGCTTGTCGGCTGATCGCAGTTGATCGCAGCGAACTGGACGGGGCCGACTACCTTCAGGACGTCCGCCGCCTCGACAGCGAACCCGAAACGCACTCCACGGACGTCTGGGGTACCGGAGCCCTCGCGTACTGACCCGGTGCCCCAGTGGCCAGCGTGGAACCCCTCGAGTCGCCGCGGTGAAAAAGGACCGGTTGACAACTCCCGCGGGTCGCGAGGCCACCCCGCAACCCGAATGTGGGGCGAGAGCATACCGGCCACGCGTGGCCGTCTGTCGCGACGATCCACCAAAAGCATTGCACAATAATAGCTTCCGACTGAACCGACATCCTGGACTATCTAGACAACTCGGTTAATCGCCACTAATCTAAATCTCAGTTACCGCGAATTAACTCACTCCCCCACTCTTCAGATGAGGACAGACCCGTGTCAGCTCCCACCACGACAGCGCCACCAACCCATCGCGCACAACACCAGCAACTGGTCACCGAACTGCGCGACAGGCTGGCCGTGGCCGCGCTCGGCGGCAGCGAGAAGTCGCGTGAGCGGCACGTCAGCCGAGGCAAGCTCCTGCCCCGCGATCGAGTGGACACTCT
>NZ_JBHXWI010000099.1:0-27334 GCF_042671975.1 Rhodococcus sp. NPDC127593
ATTGAGGAATACCTCGATGCCCACAATGAAAGCCCCCGACCGTACGAATGGACCGCGACCGCCGAATCCATCCTCGCCAAGGTTGCGCGCGGCCGGGTCGCACTGGAAAAGATCAGCTAAATCAGAGACACACCACTAGAGGCCGAAGCGGCCGGCGCTCTCCCCGTCGCACTCCCGTTCAGCGACCTCGCGCACATCTACTTCAACACGATATGGGAGCTGAGCAAGGCAATCACAGTAGAACCCTTCCCGGCCTCGACCCCCGCAGGCACCCGGTACCCGATCATCGACAGCGACGTAATCGAGGGCATGGCAACACTGTTCGAAGCCTTCGGATCCCTGCTACTCGACCACGGCTATCTGCCGACACACACACCGGACCATGAGGACCCCCTGGCACTTGCGACGAAGGCAATCGTGCGCGCCTCCGCACTCCGGTCTCGACGCTCGATCTGCCAACCCTCCATCCGCGAGCCGTCACCGCCGTCAACGTGCTCCTCGACGCCGTCGCCGACCCGTGGGGTCTGGCCTCGTGGTGGCTGACCCCCTCCGCACGCCTGCCCGACCGGCGGATCCTGGCCGACCTCGCCGGCCGATCCCGGCCCCGCAGCCCGCCAGAAGCTCGACTCGTCTGCGCGGTGCTTCCCTACTAAAGATGTTTCGGTAATTGAGTGAGAACTGGTCATAAGGAAAGTCCGGTGTGGCCGAGGAAGCTGTGACACAGGTCGTAGCTCGAGCCGATCCGAGTCAGCCCGGACTCGGTCGCGATGCGGACCTCGTCGAGGGTATCGGGGCACAGGTTGGCCAGTTCGGTGGATTTCATGTTGCCCCAGACCTGTTCGATGGGATTGAGCTCAGGAGCATAAGCCGGCAGGCGTTCGACGTGGAGCCAGTCGCGTTGGGTGGCCAGCCACGCGGTCATCGCGCGGGATCGGGGGGCCATGAGCCCGTCCCAGATCACGATGACCTTCTCGCCGGCGAAATGGGTGCGTAGTTCGGTGAGGAACTCGATGAGCTTGTCGGTGTTGTAGGCGCCGTCGGTCGTGGAGAACACGAATGCGCTGCGACTGCGGTCGTGTCGATAGGCCAGGACTCCGGCCATGGACATGCGTTTCCAGGAGAATCGGTGATGCAGCACAGGTGTCACGCCTTTCGGCGCCCAGGTTGCTCGGACCACCGGGAGCAGCGACACACCGCTTTCGTCCTTGAAGCAGATCCATGCACCTTGGCGCCGCGCTATTTTTTTATCCGCGGCCACTCGTTCTCGCGCCAGGCGACGATGGCGTCCTCGTCGCGTTCGACTGCCCGCCGTGCGGGACGTTGCCGACTCCAGCCCAGCCTGGTCCGCAGGATCGTCCAGGTCTGGGTGGGTCCGTAGGTCACGTTGGTGAGCCGCTCGATCACGATCGCGACCCGGCCCAGGGTCCACACTCCGGTCGCGAAGTCGTGAGCCTGGGGTCCTTTGAGTAATTCCTCTCGGATCGCGGCGATCTGGGCGTCATCGAGCCGGGGCCGGCGTCCCGCGCGACCGGCACCTTCCAATGCCTCGTTGCCTCCTTCGATCCACTGTCGATGCCAGCGTGAGGCGGTCTGCTGGGAGACTTCCAACTCGACCGCGACATCGATCTGTCGTTGTCCTGCGGCGAACATCTCCGCGGCCTGCATCCGCCGGTCACGCAACGCGTCGAGATCACGGCGACCGCCGCGCTGCTTGACTTTCCGGGCGTCGGACTCCTCGCCGGAACCGGTTTCCTTCCCTGCCATTCATCAATGATCAAGCAGCACGGTGCGAATCACGCGCAACGACACACCCTATTACCGAAACATCTGTAATGCCGCACTAATGCCGCATATATCGAACCACCGGCCCGGGGTTCTTCTCCGACCGGCACACCGCACCGCGCTCACCGCCGAAACGATCGTGTGGCCGATTCGAATCGCCATAGCGGAGCGCTCGCATCGATGCATCAGCACTTGCCTCCACCGCTTCCAGGGACGTTATGTGTCCCCCTCGTCGCCTCGCGCCCAATCCCCGTCCACGTTTGCCCGGTACGCCGCCGGGGGATGCTGCCGGGAAGGACGACCCCGTCGTCGAATCAACGCGAGAGAGGCAGTTCGATGAACGCTGTCACGACCGGCATCGTCGCAGGTGCCGCAGGCACCACGATGCTCGACGCCGTCACCTACCTGGACATGGCGATCCGGGGCCGCCCCGCAAGCACCGTCCCGGAGAAGACGGTCGAGTCCGTTGCATCCGCTCTGGGCGTCGCGATACCGGGACGCGGCGACGCGCTCGCGGCGCGGCGGTCGGCATTCGGGGCGCTCGGCGGGATCGCCGTCGGCACCGGACTCGGCGTGGCCGCCTCCCTCGTCCGCCGCGCCGGCGCCCACCTGACCCCGGCTGCCGGAACTATCGGGATCGGTTTCGCCGCGATGGCAGCCACCGACATCCCGATCGCCCTGCGCGGCATCAGCGACCCGCGACAGTGGACCGCCCAGGACTGGCTCAGCGACCTCGTGCCGCATCTGGTCTACGGCGCTACCGTCACCACAGTCCTGCGGCAACAGGACAAGACCACGGGGCACCTGAAGGACCCGGCGGCCGAACGGTCGAGCACCGTCCGGTCGGCGGTGATCGGCGTGGCCAGCGGTCTCCGCAGTTCCACCGGCATCGCGACGGCACTGCTGTCGGGTGCCCCGGGCTCGGCACACCGGGCCCGCATCGTTGGCGCGACGGCGCTCGTCGGCGGCGAACTGGTCGCCGACAAGAACCCGAACGTACCGTCGCGCCTCTCCCAGCCCGCGCTCACCGGACGGCTCATCGCAGGCGGCGGAGGCGCCGCGGCGCTGGCCCGCCGCGACCGGGTCGACACAGCGTCGGCCCTGATCATCGGAACTGTCGGTGCCCTCGCCGGCTCGTTCGGCGGCGCGTGGTGGCGGCAGTGGGCCGACCGGCGGATGCCGGACTGGCAGGCGGCGCTCGCGGAGGATGCTGTGGCGCTCACGATGGCGGCGTCCGCACTTCGACGTCCCGCGCGGTCCTCGTCGGTCAGCGCATCGACCTAACGCCGCGCCATCACACGCTGCACGACGCATCGGGCCCGGCCGCCGAGACCGGTGAACCGGCCGCCTTGGGGAGCGAGATCGTCGCGGCGACCTGCCTGGCGGGCCGCAGTTCGACGTCCGTCGCACAAAACGAAGAAGGAGGAGAAGCGGAACGCTGCTGGAGGTGAGCAATGCGTCCGGAAGCGCCGGCACTGGTGCACACGCATCCGGTCGTGGCGGTTCGGCCCGTGGAGCGCAACCGCCTGATGCGGTCTTTTACGTCTCGTACGCACCTCCCGAGACGCACCACCACCTCCACCAGCTGCGAGGGCAGAGCTTGAGGCGGGGGTGAAGAACAACTCCAAGCCATATCGAGAGTAGGGAACACTATGTCACTCAACCCGCGAGCCGTGTCGTTGTCCTCGGCGGCACAAGCGGCATCGGACTCGCAGTCGCCCAATCGGCTTCGGAAGCCGGGGCGGCCGTTGTCGTCGCTTCACGCAACCCCGACTCAGTCACAGCGCCACTGAAGAAGCTGCCCGACAACGCGGTCGGGCACTCTGTGGATGCATCGTCTACCGAGTCCTTGCGCGCCTTCTTCGACGAGATCGGCCAGTTCGATCACACCTCGCCTACACCGCAGCAGACACCGACGTGCAGATCGTTCCGTCGGACGTACTACGCCGCGAAGTCCCGGCCGTCATCGGCCAGGGCGGTCCGGACCATGTGGCCGACCCGCCGCCTGAGATGCGCTCGCACGCAGCGTTCGACGTTCTCGAGTACGGCAGCTGGCCGCGCCACGCTGCCAGCCGGCCCCCGTCTTCACTACCCGAGACGTCTAACAGGCATTCGTACCGGCGTGGTGTGCATGACGTGGCAGGCGCTTGGCGCGGATACTCGCCACGCCGCGGTTTCGTCGGCGCGATCGCTGTGAAGGGTGCGTGCGGTCGTTGCCGTGCGGATGAAACTGCCGATCTGCCGGATCGCGTGGTCCGCCTCGGGAATGAGGTCGGCGGCCGCCTGGAATACATGGACCTGGCGGTCCCACACCTCCAGCGTGATCGGCACCCCAGCGGCCGCGAGGCGCTCGGCCATGAGCTCCGCATCCGGGTAGAGCATCTCGGTGGACCCGACCTGGATCAACACCGGCGGCAGGCCGGCCAGGATGCCGTCAACCGGCGAGATGCGCGGTTCCCCGGTAGTGCCGTGGTGAGCGCCCTGATCGGGCAAGCCGGCGAACGTGGTGAGGACCGAACGCGGAAAGACCGGACACCGGTCAGCGCCCGGGTGGGCCAGCTTCCCCGCGGGATCCATGTCCGTCAGCGGTGACAGCGCGACCAGGCCCGCCGGACGTGGCAGGTCCAGGTCGGCGAGCGTCAAGGCCGTCATGAATGTCAGGTAGCCGCCGGCGGAATCACCGGCAATCACGATCTTCTCCGCCTCGAACCCATGCACGAGCAGCCAGCGGTAACCGTCGACTCCGTCGGCGATGGCATCACGGATCGGATGTCTGGGCATCATCCGGTAGCCGACACTGAGCACCGCTGCCCCGGCGGACGCGGAGATCCGCGAAACAAGTCGGCGGTGGGTATTCAACCCGCAGGTAAGGAAACCGCCACCGTGGAGGTACAGCACCACCGTCGCCGCCCCCGTATTGCCGGCGTCGATCAATTCGGCGTCGCAGTTGCCGAGGCGCACGCGATGGCGGCCTACCCCACGGAGGGGCGGGACGATTCGGGCGGCGTGGTCGATCAGTCCGGCCGGCCACAGGGGACTCGGCCACTGGGCCCACACACCGAGCAGCGGTTTGACCGTGATCCGCAGTGTGTGCGCCAAAACCTGTGAGCGGAGGCTGGCCCCGGGAAAGAAGTCGGGCTTCGGGCCCGCGGGCGTGGGAGTCCGGCACACCTGACTTGCCAACGGCGGCCATGCCGCCGACTGCGTGGCATCGGCGAGACGCCCGGCGCCGGCGGAGCGCGATATTCGTCGGCCCGCAGGGAAATCTCGTTCGCATCGTCCGAGCTGGGCGGAGTCGGCAGTGACGACGGTCGTGTTCTCTCGTCCCTCGTCGAGGACGAGGCTGATGCTGCTGCCGGTCAGGGCCAGCGCGGCTGCCACGCCTTCGACAACCTCGTTGAACGTCGCCGGGACCTTGTCCCAGCACGCCTGCACCGACGCGAAATGCGATAGGACGGAATGAAACAACGCATCACCACACATAGCCGGGCCCACCGTCTACTCTGTCAGGCGCGTGCAAGCCGTAACGCTCCCCCGGGCATCAGGGAATCCGTGCCGTGGCGCACCCGACCTGGTGCCAGACCCGTCGTCGCGACCACCGTGCGCCCGGGATGCAATGCCGCAATCCCGTGAACCGGGACGGTGAAACAAACCACTTGTCTGTATCTTCGCGACATTACATACTCTAAGATTGTTTGTAAAGCAATCATGAGAAAAGCCGTGACCGTGGAGTCATCAGATGCCGGCGACCAGGCAGAGCGCAGCTGGGCCCAATATCTGCCATTGGGCTGCAGGCAGATCCGGGATCGAGAACTACCGGATGACTCCCCGGACGACACCGCGATCAGAACAGGACCGCTGCGCGTGCCGCCGGAATCAGCACCTCCGCGGCCCGGGACGTGATGCCCTGAAGCCGGCATTGCTCGTGACGTCAGAGGACGCAGGTCGCATCGAGGGGCGGGCCGATGGAGGGTGACAGAATGGCACAACAGTCCCGTGCCGAGGAGACACGCCGCGCGACCATCCAGGCGGCCGCGGAGATGTTCGCGGCGAACGGATACGCGAACACCAGCCTCGCCGACATCGTCAGCCACCCGGCAATCTCCAAGGGCGCGCTGTACTTCCACTTCACCTCGAAGGAGACGCTCGCGCGGGCGACGATCGACGAACAACACGCGACGTCGATGGGGGCGTGCCGGAACCTGCTGGACACCGCTCTTCCGCCGCTCGAATCGCTGATCAGCATGTCGCTCCTGCTGGTCGACCAACTGCTGAGGAGCCCCCTGATACGGGCCGGAATGAGGCTCACCGGCGAGATAGGTGATGCCCGCGGGACGGTCACCGATCCCCATCGGGAGTGGGTGGAGCTGGTGGCGACGATCGCAGATCGAGCCATCGATGTCGGAGACCTCCTCCCGGACACCGATTCCGAAGATCTCGCCAACTTCCTCGTCGCCGCGTTCGACGGCGTTCGAATGTGGTCCACCCACGGGAACACAACTCGAGATCTCCCCATCCGTACCGAGCGATTGTGGACGTTCGTGCTGCCCGGGATCGTCGACGCCGCACACGTCGAATTCTTTCGCGAATACGTCCGCCGCAGATGGGGCCTCGCATCACTCAACACTGAGTGAGACCTGGTCTGCTGTTGGACCGTCCAGCCGCGTTGGGCGGTGTCGCGTTCGAGGGCTTGTGCGATGTCGTGGCCGCTCCAGTGCGAGGTGTCGATGGTGCGGACCTGGATGGCGCCGGGTGCACCGCGTGGTCCGATGAGTTCGGCGGCGTTGACGCATTCGAAGTTCAGCGTGCCGATTTGGGCGCGTGCCTGGCGGCCCGACGCCTGCTCCGCCAAAGGCGGTTGCCGCAATTGCGGGTGGCGGAGCGCGTCCCGGATGCGGGTCGCGGTGTCGTCGAGCCGACGTTGCCGGCCCGCCCGCCGCAGCGCGGCGATGATGCAGGCCTTGGTCGATCGAGCGCCCAGTGCAGGTGGCGGTGCGATGGCGAGTACGTCCGGTGCGGCGTACAGAATACGTCCGCCAACGCCACCGACTGCAGCGTCGAGACGGCCTACGGCCGGTCGTTGACGTACTGTTTGCACCCTTCGGGAACTACGACACCGAGATCAAGCGAGCGGATGCTCGACGATTGCGATCGAATCCCTCAACGCTCAGTACAACCGGGCGGTCCGGCCAAGGGGCCACTTCCCCCAGCGAGCAGGCCGCGCTGAAATGCCTCTACATGGAATGGCGCGCCAAATAGTTGTCGAACACGTCGACGATATCGACGGAACTCCAATTGCGGCAAAGGCGAGACGATCGCCTTCTCCGTGAATGGAATCGAGATCGACTTGTCGGCGAAGAATTCGAAGGAGTTCCACAAGAGACTCGATCACTAGATCAACGTCGCCGCGAAAGTGGGTGGCCGCAAGAGTCGATCCGCGGGCACACTCACGTGCACAAACCCATGACCAGGCCACCGAAATATCTGATGGTCCCGTCAGAGGTGAAAGAGCATGGTCTCTGCGGTCAGGCCCGGACCGAACGCCATCGCGCAGCCGGTGCCGGCGGGTCCACCGTTCTCCGCGCGTTTCATGATCTCGGCGAGGACGAACAGAATGGTGGCAGAGGACATGTTGCCATAGTTGTCGAGAACATGCCGGGACGGTGCCAGGTCCTGTGGTTCAAGCCCGATGGACTCTTCCACGGCATCGAGGATGGACCGCCCACCGGGGTGAACAGCCCAGAGGTCGATCGATTCCTTGTCTCCGCCGGCAAGGATCGTCTTCAGATTCTCCCCGTCGAGCGCGCGAGAGAGAGTCCCTGGAACCTTCCCGGACAACACCATGTCGAAGCCGATGTCCCCGATTCGCCAGGTGATCAGATCGGACGTCTCCGGAACCATGACTGCCTTGAACGAGTCCAGCGCAATGCCCTCCTCGTCGGCGGATATCAGGACCGCGGCGCATCCGTCACCGAACACCAGGAACGACAACATCGTTTCGAGGGACTCGGAGCGCTGCAGGTGCAGCGAGCACAGCTCCAAGCTGACCACCAAGACGCGAGCATGGGGTTCGGATCGCACGATGTGATGGGCGAGCTTGAGACCATTGATGCCCGCGAAGCAGCCCATGAATCCGATCTGGGTTCGTTCCACAGAGGAACTGATGCCGCACCGTTTGATGATCTCGAAGTCGATCCCCGGGGAGTAGAACCCGGTGCAGGTGATGACGATCAGGTGCGTGATCTCGGCAGCACGGTCCCCGAGGTTCAGGCCCTCGACGGCGCGGACCGCGAGATCCGGTGCATTCCGCTCGAATTCGATCATTCGGGTCGCGGTGTCGATGGAGTTCGGGTCGTCACCGTAGAACGACTCCGGTGACGCGATCCCGGCCCATCGGTGCGAGATCTGGCACCGGTCGGCCATGCGGCGGAACAGCAACTGCTTGCGGCGCTCGGTGAACGTGCCGTCGGCGAAGTCGACGAATGCCTGGTGTACATCATTTTCCGGAACGACCGTGCTGATCCGGTTGGCGAAGGCAGTAACCATGACGGGTGCTCCGAACTGGAAAGGCAAACCGATGACGACGGCTTGGGTGCGATCGTTGAACCCGGACGACGTGGAACGCTAGACCGCCCGCCGCCACCCTGCAAGCGATGGGCCATCACGCGCCGTTCAGGTACGGTCTCGATCATCAGCGAAGTCCCCGTTCGAGCGGTCTGCAGGAGGAACGAGATGGCGTCGATCCTGCTGTGCAGCGCGCCGCTGACCGGACATGTCCAGCCGATGCTCACGATCGGCCGGCAGCTGGTGCAGGACGGTTGTGACGTATCGATTCTGACCGGGCGCAAGTTCCAGCATCACGCCGAACGCGACGGGATCAAGTTCATCGCGCTTCCGCCGAGTTGCGATTACGACGAATCCTTGCTCAACGAACAGTTCCCGGGTCGCGCCCGACGACCTGCCTTTCTCCGGTCCCGGTTCGATGCGGAACGCATGTTCGCGGCCCTGGTTGCCGATCAGTACCGCGCCGTCGTCGAGGCCATCGAGCGGGCGAACGCCGACACCGTCCTCGCCGAGAACCTGTTCATGGGCATGCTCCCACTGGTCGGTGTGGACCCGAAGAACCGTCCGGCAGTGTTCGGCGTCTGCACGTCCCCGTTGATGGCAACCAGCACCGACACCGCCCCCTTCGGTCCGGGACTGGCGCCGGCAACAGGAAAGCTCGGACGCCTCCGAAACCATGCTCTCAACGCCGGCGCTCGTGGTCTGGTACTGCGGCGGGCCCAGCAACTCGCTGCGCGGGCAACACGCGAGTGCACCGGCGCCGATCCCGCGTGCTTCCTCCTGGACTGGGTGCTGTTCGCCGACGGTGTGTTCGTTCTGACGGCACCCGGGTTCGAGTACCCGCGCAGCGACATCGGCGACCACCTGACGTTCGTCGGTCCGATACTGCCGGCCGCACCACCCGATGCCCAGAGACCGCACTGGTGGGGCCGGCTCGACACCGACCGGCCGGTCGTCCTGGTCACCCAAGGCACCCTCGACAACCATGACCTCGGCCGCCTCGTCGAACCCACCATCGACGCGCTCGCGAACGCGGACGTCCTCGTCGTCGTCACCACCGGAGGCCGGCCGATCGAGGCGGTGCGTCGCACGTCACCGAACGTGATCGTGTCCGAATTCGTCCCCTTCGATCTACTCCTTCCGCATGTCGATGTCATGGTCACCAACGGCGGTTGGGGCGGTGTGCACTTCGCTCTCTCGCACGGAGTTCCGATCGTGGCCGCCGGCAGTACCGAGGACAAGGCCGAGGTAGGGGCGCGGCTCGCTCGATCCGGTGCCGGCCTGCGGCTGCGCTCGGGCAGTCCCAGCCCGGCCAGGATCCGCCGTGCGGTGGAGACCGTTCTGCGTGACCCCGGGTACCGGACCCGCGCCCGGGAACTGGCCGCTGAGTTGAGCGAACTCGACGCGACCCGATTGATCTCGCGCGCGGTCGACACCCGTACGCGGTCGTAGACCGCGCCAGATCGGGTTCATTCCGCTACGTTCACCTCATGCGCAAGCGTGTGTGGTGGATCGTGGCTGGTGTCATCGTCGTGATCGCGCTGGTCATCGGCGTCGGACCATGGGCGTATGCGAAATTCCTGCACGGCGACCAACCCGACGCCCTACACCTTCCGGGCAATCCCGCGCCCGCCGCCGCCGACGGGGTACTCGACGGCGCGTGGACGGTGTCCCCCGGCTCGCGCGCGGGGTACGAGGTGTGGGAAACGCTCAGTGGCCAGCGGACCTTCGTCCGCGGTCAGACCGACCGCGTCACCGGAGCCGCCACCGTGCAGGACTCCATGCTGACGACCGGGAACATCGAGGTGGACGTGGCGTCGATCGCCACCGACGACGGCCGTCGCGACACCATGTTCGACACGCTGGTGATGAACACGGCCTCCCACCCCACCGCGACATTCGCGATATCCCAACCGGTCGACCTGACCGCCCTGCCGGGCGACGGCACCACCATCACTGTGCCGGTCGACGGCAAACTGACCCTGCGCGGTCAGGCCCGCGACGTGACCACGAATTTCCAGGTCCGCCGGTCGGGTGAAACCATCGAGACGGCCGGAGCGATCGACACGGTGTGGACCGACTACCACATCAACAAGCCGACCCTGTTCCCCAACATCGTCGTCGAGGACGCCGGCCAGGTGCAGTTTTCGATCGTGCTGAGCATGGGCTGACCGACCATCGCGCCGAACGGAGAGCTCCCAGACGTTCCGGTGGTCATCGTCGGTGGTGGACCGACCGGACTGACGATGGCGACGCTTCTCGCCTGTCACGGCATCGACTGCGTGATTCTCGAACGCCACCGCACCCCCTATCAGCTGCCCCGAGCTGTCCACCTCGACGACGAGGTACTCCGGATCCTGCAAGCATCGGGCGCCGCCGACGACGTCACCCGAATATGCCGGCCCGCGCTCGGGATGCGACTGGTGGATATGCGATTGCGAACCCTGGTCGAGATTCGGCGCGACCGCCCCGCCGGGACACACGGTTGGCCGGAGACCAACATGTTCGACCAACCCGACCTGGAGCGGGTAATGCGGGCGAACCTCGAACGTCACCCGACAGCCACCTTGATCCCGGGACACGAGGCCATCCGAGTGCAGGTACTCGCGGACGGCACGGCAGCGGTGACGCTCCGCAACACCGACACCGGAGACGAATCCACCACCACCGCCCGGTACGTGCTCGGCTGCGACGGCGCGAACAGCACCGTCGCAAGTGCGATCGGCGCCGGCACACGAGATCTCGGGTTCGACCAGCGCTGGCTGGTCGTCGACGCGCACTGCGACCGCGATCTTCGGATGTGGCCGGGGGTACACCAGATCTGCGCCGGACAACGATCCGCAACGTTCATGCAAATCGGCGACGATCGATACCGCTGGGAATTTCGACTCCCGGACGATCACTCACCCGAGGCGGGCGGCGGCATCACCGAGACCCGTGTGCGTGCCCTGCTCCAGCCCTGGGTTCCCGCCGGCGACGCCACCGTGCGGGTTCTGCGGCACACCATCTATTCCTACCGGGCCCAGGTAACACGTGCCTGGCGCAGCGGACCGCTCTTCCTCCTCGGCGACGCCGCCCACCTCACACCCCCCTTCATCGGCCAAGGGCTCGGCGCGGGACAACGCGACGCGATGAACCTCGCCTGGAAACTGGCCGCCGTCCTCCACGGCCACGCCGACGATCGACTGCTCGACACCTACGAACCGGAACGACGCAGACATGCCGTGCGGGCCATCCGGGCCGCGACCGCAATAGGCCGGATCATGTCCGCCCGCCCCACACTCGCCGTTCGCGCCGCACACGCAGTACTACGCCGAACCTCCCGAATACCGGGACCGGACGAACTCGCCAACAGAATCCTCACACCACCACTGCGCGGAAGCGCGCTGACCCACCGTCGCCCCGCTCTACCGTTGTTCCGACCGAATACGATCGGCACCCAGATACCGCAAGACATGTTCAACGAAGGTGCCACTGCCCTGCGCTCCGATGATGTGCTCGGCGCCGGATTCGCGCTCATCTACACCGGAGGGCGAACTCCCACCCTCACGGACGTCGGCCGAAGACTCAACGCGCGGGTGATCCACACCGCTACACTCGCGCACTCATCCGGCGCAATCGACCGCTGGATGCGGCGCAATCGCCTCAGCGAAGTGCTACTGCGACCCGACCGGATCGTCCTCGCCACCGTCGACCACAGGGGCCGGATGAGCCCGAGACATTCCTGGTTACCAATGTTCACCAAGAGATCCGACAAGGACACGACAGCGGCCGCTCCTCACACATCGCAGTAGGTGTTCGAGGCGGTGTCCGGTGCCTCGTTCAAGCTGAGGCTGGGATGGACGCTCCCAATCCTGCGTCCATCGCTCACGACGGCCACTACACCCAGCTTCTCAGAGTTGGCGACGGCAACCATGGCCAAGACCGACCGTACCGGCAAGGTGTTCGTCGAGGGCTGACAGATGCCGGGGCGCGTTCCTCCTCCCCCGGCCCAGCGGTTGGTCACCGGCACGCGGCAATACGCTGATCCGCTCCGAGCACCCGGCTCACGCAAGACCGCGATACCGCGGTCCGAGCGGCCGGTAGGTTCGTCTGACGTCAAGGCGCCGTTCGCCCGACACCACGGCAGTGTGAACCCTGGGTAAAACCCTCACAGGAAGCGCGCGGCGGGGGGCGGGTCCGGGAGGCGTCTGCGAGGCTGGACGCACCGCCGCAATGACATTCGGAGCCCGATGAGCACTCACCGAACACACAGCAAACCCCGTACCGCCGGTTCCCCCATCGGCAGGTCTGTCCTCTGGCTGGGTGGCGGCCACTCGCACGAGATCACGGAACCCGTCGAACGCACCACATATCAGGTCACCGGGCTGGTCGTGCTGGCCAACGGACTACTCGGCTGGGTGGTCGCAACCATGGCCGTCGCAAACGCGACGGCGTGGCCAGTCCTCGCGCTGCCGCCGTTCACCCTGGTCTTCGGTCTGCTGATGGGCGCCCTGGCACGCACCCTTGCCAGCGGGCGGCAGGTTGGGTGGTCCGGGTTGGTGGGCCGCGCGGCGGTTGCGTTGTTCGTCGGGGCGGTGCTCGGTGAGCTGGCCTTCATCGGCATCGCCGCCGGATCGATCGACCGGGTACTCGATGACCGGGCCGCCGCGCAGGTCGCCGCGGTCCCGGCTGTCGTGGGGTCGGCGCAGACCCTGGACCGGCTGCGGGCCCAGCGGGCCGCTCTCGACGAGTCGGTGCGCGACGCCCGCGCCCAGCGCGACGAGGCGCTCGTCGTCGCCCGCTGCGAATTCAACCCGTCCCCGGCCTGCCCGCCGGAGAAGATTACCGGTGTGCCCGGCGCCGGACCCGAGACACGCACGGCCAACCAACTACTCGCCGACGCCCAGCAGGAACTCGACTCCGCCCTCGCGACCCGCGAGCGCGAAGCACCTGGCCTCGACGGCGACATCGCGCAGGCCACCGCCGGTCTCACCGCCGCACAGACCGCGGCGCCGTCCGACCTGAACCGTGGCCTCGGCGCGCGGTGGACGGCGATGCACGACTACACGGTCGGCCACACCGGCGCGTTGATCCTCCGGCTGGCCACCACAGCCTTCTTTGCGGTGCTGAGCCTGCTGCCGCTGGTGCTGAAGCTGTGGCGCGGTGAAACCGAGCAGGATCGCCGCGACGTCGCCCGTGCAGAGCGGGAGCGGGCCGAGCGCGAGGCCGACACCGCGATCGCAGTGAAGCGAGCGCAGGTCAGGGCGGCTGCCGAGGCCTTGTGGGCGGAGCACCAATTGGCCGCGACCCGTCTCGCAGCCGAAGCCGAGACCGCGATCGCACGGGAACGGCAGCGGCGACGGGTCGTGGCGGCGCACGGCGAGGACCTCGCCGCACCGTCACATGCACTGCGTTCCTCTGGAGGTTTCACCGAGCCCACCCCGCTCGCGGAGCTGACCGCGGCGGCGCTCACCGCGCCGTCCGCCACCGAGGAGACCCCCGCGGGGTCGGAGACCGACGACACCGAAACCGAGAACCTGCCCGTGCCGGTCGACTCGGCGCCGGCCGAGCAGCGCCGAAGCGGGCCGCTCAGCGTGCTGCCCGCCGCTCTCCCCCTGGGCAATCCGATACCGGACATCACCAAGGTAGTCACCGGGATTATCCGCCCGTTCGTGCCGCCGATCCTCACCCGGGCGGTCGGCCACACCCGCCGGACCCTCGTCGAGGAATACGAGGAGATGAGCGTCAGCTACACCCGCCGCCGCACGGTGACCGTGGACGAGCAGGAGGGCACGTCGACACCGGCCGGCGGGCCGACCGAGGCGAGCGCCGGACAGTCACCACCCACTCGGGTGACCGCGACCCGCGTGACCGAATCCCCGCACGCTGGATCGGGGCCCGGGTGGCTACCGGACTCGCTGGAGTCGGCATCGGACCACGACGACACGCACACAGTCGCCGCTGCGGCCCGCCGCGACGCCTTGACCGCGCGGAAGGGCCCGCGGGAGCTGCCGCCGGGCGAGTGAAGCGGCGCGGCAGGGGCGTCACCAGGACCCCAGGTATTTACATGCGCCCGCGCTGAAAGGACCGTACGCATGAAGACCCCAGGCGATGCACCGTGCCGGTGGTGACGCAACGGATACTATCGGGCAAATCGAAAGAGGTTTCCCAGTAAGATCTTTCACCTTTGCGACAACACGTCAAATGTCGGACCGATCCCTCGTGCACCGAGAGTCACCGAATCCGACGAGTCGACCGACACGTCCCTCGAACAGCTGACCGCCAGCAGGAAAGAAGCCCAGTCCCCCGTCGTGGACGTCGAGGACACCGACACGGCAGAGTCCTTCGAACTGCCCGGCGCCGACCTGTCCGGTGGAGAATTCACCGTCCGCGTCATCCCGAAACAGTCGGACGAATTCACCTGCACCAGTTGCTGCCTGGTCCATCACCGCAGCCGTCTCGCCGGCGAGCAGCTGATCTGCCGGGTCTGCGCCTGAGAACACCGGTATCTCCGAGGGACGAATCTGCGGGCGCCTCGACACATGGTGCATCGTCCTGAGATCACCTGCCCGAGGGCACTGGGCCTGAGCCAGTTCTTCAACGGGCCGTAGACGGCCCCACACCACCGGTCAGCACTGCCCGGCTGTCCCGGCCGGCTCCCAGGCCTTCACTACACCCGCGTGCCGCTATCGAGGCGATCGCGGCGGTACTGCTCGGCGATCTCGTCCGCGTCCTGAGCCAGCCAAGGCAGGTCCCCTACCGCCTCATCGCCGACCGCCATCAGATCCGCCACCGGCACTGCGGCCCGCGGACGCACACAAACGCCAACCCCGAATCCGACAATGTCTGCCACAGCTGCTCACCCGCGAACAACCCCATGCCACCCATTCAACCGCAACACACCGCATGCGGCATCAAGGTCGTCCGGGCCGGTGGCGCGGACACGACCGGGCCGGTGGTGGGCCTGCACATGGTCGCCGACGGCGTCGGCGAACTGATCGGGCGAGGCACAACTGACCGTCGCGTGGGAGGCATTGCCGTAGGACGTGGCGCCCTTCGTCCACGCCCGATGCTCGCGCTCGCCGGTACGCCACTGCACGCACACGGCTGATCGGAACAGGAACCGATCGAGAAGGCCTCTGTCCCTGCAATGGGGCAGAGGCCTTCTCGGCGTCCGATGAAGTGTCGTTCAGGGCAACCTCCCAGAAACAGTCCGAAGACAAAGTGCGCAATAACAGAACTTCTGGAATCAATTTGTATCGAAATACCAACCCTTGAAGACGGAGCACTTCCAAACTAATTACGCTTGTAGACGCATCGACACGAGCGCGTCGGGTTTTCCCAGTGACCAGTTATCGCGGGCCGACAGCGCGCCCAGCATCGATTCCCGAACGCCCACTTTCCCGCGTGGCGACAACATCGAAAGGCACAATCATGAGTTTTGACGACACATTTCGCTGGGACGGGGAGCTGACAGTGACCCGGCATGACCGGAAAACCGGAGCGTCGTTCGTCATTCGCCTCGACTCGACGCGACTTGGACCGGCGGCTGGCGGTACCCGAGCAGCCCAGTACGCGTCATTCGCCGGCGCCCTCGACGACGCCGGCAAGCTCGCAGGCGCGATGACGTTGAAGATGGCAGTCAGCAACCTACCCATGGGTGGCGGCAAGTCGGTCATCGCGCTGCCGGCCCCACGCAAGGACATCGACCAGGTCACCTGGGCGCGGATCCTGACTCTGCACGCGGAGAACATCGACAAGCTCAGGGGCAATTACTGGACCGGTCCCGACGTCAACACGAATTCGGCGGACATGGACACGCTCAACGAGACGACCGAGTTCGTCTTCGGCCGCTCCGCCGAGCGAGGCGGAGCCGGTTCGAGTGCGTTCAACACCTCACTCGGGGTGTTCGAAGCGATGAAGGCCACCGCTGCGTACCGCGGGCTGGGAACACTCGACGGCCTCAGCGTGCTGATTCAGGGACTCGGGGCAGTCGGTAGCGGTCTGGCCACTATTGCGTCGGAGGCGGGCGCTCGTCTGTTCGTCTCCGATACCGACCCGGAGCGTTTGGCCAGCGCGGAACAGCTCGGTCACACCGTCGTCGGCGTCGATGCGGTGCTCAGCACACCATGCGACATCTTCGCTCCTTGCGCGATGGGCGGGGTCCTCAACAGTGAGATCGCTTCGGAATTGCCGGCATCCGCTGTGGTCGGCGCCGCCAACAACATCCTCGCCGATGGCGAGGCCGGAGCGATCCTCCATGAACGAGGGATCCTCTACGCCCCCGACTTCGTCACCAACGCCGGCGGGGCGTTCCACCTGGTCGGACGGGAGGTCCTCGGCTGGAACCAGGACACCGTCGAAGAGCACACCCGAGGCATCGGCGACACTCTCACCGAGGTGTACTCGATCGCTCAAATCGAAAACACGACTACCGATCAGGCCGCACGGATCCTGGCCCGCCGCCGCGTCGATACGGCGAACGTGACGGTCCCCGCGTAGCCACCGAAGCCGGCCGGCATCAGGTGCCCACCTACACTCCCTGCCGCCGACCTTTCCGAGGCAAGCAGCTGGAAAGAAAAGAGCGGACAATGCCCACTCCCCCAACTGCCACATCTCCCGGCACCGACGCGGTGACCACATCGGTCGCCCGTCATCTCACCCGCGGCCGCGAACGCGAGTTCGTCGACTGGACCGAAACTGGAATGGCGATCGTGGGCACCTTCCCCGTTTTCTCGGCGGCGGCTGGCTCCGATCACCGCGCAATCCGCACGAATACCACGTGCTCTACCGGTTTGTAACGAGGCCGAGTTGAACGACTGGCTCTCCTCACCGCTGCATAAAGCGTGGCTCTCGCGTGGATTCGGTGGCCGTCGACCACCGAATCCACCGCCTGACTGGAATCGAGGGCTGGTTCGAGCAAACTTCAACGAACGCCTGAGCACCCGCAGTCGCCGCCACCACGATGGAAACAAGCCCTCATGGTAGGCAGCGTTTCTACACTCAGCCTGGCGCTCAACGCCTTTCTAGTACCGCAAGCAGTGACGTGGAACGTTGGCCGCCAGGACGTTCCTGTCCGTCGCCATCGCCACCCCCATCATGATCTATGTACTCCTGCCGTTCATCACACCTACCTATCTCAGTGGCTACACAAGACGTGAACCAGACGGTGTAGTCGCGGTCCGGCGTGAAAGCACAGACCACCCGTTGTCGGAGTGAAAGATTGCGCCGTCCAACCCGGCGGCGCCGCGCACGGCGGCGGCCGCCTGCAGCGCGTCGGCGACCAGCCCGGTGCGCATGTGGTCGGCGATCGACCAACCCGCCAAAAGTTTCGAATTCAGTTCTAACACCGTTGCCAGGTACAGGAATTGATCGTCACCCAGCGGTGCAATCCCACACTTCGCCTGCGGATAACGCTCGACCAGGCACACCACTTCAGTCGGTCAGTAAATTTGGCCGTCAGCACGTCGGCGACGACACCACCCGCGCGCTCGTCACCGTAGATCGATCCGATCATAGGGAGCGGCGCCCCGGCGACTCGTACGGATCGATGGGCACATCAGGTCTCGAGTGACGATCGCCTGGGGAGCTGGCTGGTTGTCGGCCCATTGAGTTCTGTCGCGTCCCATCGAAGCCAGCCGTTCGTCACTGTCCCGCCCCGAACTGTGACGTGTATTCCGTGAGGAGCATCTCGAGTCGGCTGACCATGAAGCTGTAGTACTCGTGCATTGCGTGGAAGCGGGCGCGCTGTTCTGACGGAAGGGTGCTGCCGCGGATTTGGGCACTCTCCGCCAGCGCCAGCAGTTCGGTGGTCTGCTCGAGCTGGTGCTGTAAGCATCCGATCCAGGCATCGTCGCGCCATCGGTAGACGAACTGGCGACTTCCCGGCTCTTTGAATCGTTCCACGGTGCCGGTGGTGATGAGCAACCGGGTTGTCTCGGATACCGATCCCTTGCTCGCACCGAGCGCATCCTGCAGTTGCGACATGGTCATCGGAGCCTCGCTGAGCATCAGCACTCCCGCGGCTCGACCCGCCATGGGGGGCCAGCCCATCGCACCGCCGATATGCACACCGAAGTCCTCGATGAGGGAAACCTTCTCTCCGCTGTCGCTGCCGTCGACGGACACCGCCACCTCCATTCGGTCAGAAAAAAATGAATATTCACTATTGACTGAACTCTTCGTGTGCAGAATCATACTCGGCAGGACCCGGGCGCTTCCGGAGACCTCATTCGCGCAACTCGTTACGGAGGTTTGTTGTGACCGAGACAGGCTGGGACGTCATCGTGGTGGGTGCAGGTTCGGCGGGGGCCGCGCTCGCGGTCCGCTCCGCAGAGAAAGGCAAGCGGGTCCTGCTCCTCGAGGCCGGACCGGACTATCGCTCGGCGCACATGCACCCGGCGTGGCGGTCACCCAACCCGATCAGGGCATTGCTCGACCCGACGGCGACCGAAAACCTGGTGTGGACGGGGCTCGATGCGGCACGGACCGAGAAGCAAGCGCCTGCGCCCTACTGGCGAGGTAGAGGGGTCGGCGGCAGCTCATCGATCAATGGACAGATCGCGATCCGTCCCCCGATGGAGGACTTCGACGATTGGGTCAGCTGGGGTTGCGTGGGTTGGGGGCCCGACGACGTCCTGCCGTACTTCGCCAAGCTCGAGGACGACGAGGAGTACGGCGACGAGGCCTATCACGGCCGGGGTGGGCCGACCCCGATTCACCGCATGCCACAAGAGAAGTGGGGATCCGTTGATACCGCGCTGTGCAGGGCTGCCCTGTCTGCCGGTCATGCTTGGGCCGCGGACGTCAATGCCCCCCACGCGATGGGGGTCTCGCCGTACCCGATCAACTCGCGGTCCGGCCGGCGCGTGTCGGTCAACGACGCCTACCTCGAGGCCGCTCGCGAGTCCTCGACCCTGACGATCCGTGGCGATGCCCTGGTCGACCAGGTGATCTTCTCCGGAGACCGCGCGATCGGTGTCCGGATCATCGTTGACGGCACCGTTGCGACGGAGCACGCCGACGAGGTGATACTGAGCGCCGGAGCGGTCCACTCTCCGGCAATTCTCCTGCGGTCCGGAATCGGTCCGTCCGGACATCTGAGTTCGTTGGGGATCGAGGTGCGCCAAGACCTTCCGGTCGGGCACGGTCTGCAAGACCATCCGATGGCGGTGGTGTCGATTCCTCTGATCGACGGGGCCGGGATCCAGAGCCCGGACGATCGGCACACCAACGTCTGTGTCCGCCACACCAGCAAGCCCGACGCTCCCGCCGGCGACATGATGTTCGTGTCACAAAATCAGAATGTCGTTGCCATGGCCAATCCTGATATGCGCGCGTTGGCAGGTGCGTTCGGCGTCTGGGTGAATCAGGCGTACTCCCGCGGCGTGTTGACGCTGACCTCGGCCGACCCGGCGGATCACCCTCAGATTCACTCCCGGATGCTCTCCGACGAGCGGGACCTGTCCCGTTTGCGCGACGGGATACGTGACCTGGTCGAACTCGCTCGTGACCCGGCGGTCGCCGCCATCACCCATGGGCCGCTCGAGACCGAGAACAGGGCCCTGTTCTCGGTGCTCGACAGTGACAGCGAACTCGACGACCACTTGCTCGCAACCGTGAGCGATGTTCAGCACGCCACCAGTACGTGCCGGATGGGGGCAACCGGGAACGCGGACACCGTGGTCGACCCGTCCTGCCGGGTCCTCGGAGCCGACAGGCTGCGGGTGGTCGACGCGTCGATATTCCCGTCCGTCCCGCGGGCCAACACCAACCTGACGGCGATCATGGTCGGCGAGCTCATGGCCGACCGTATCCGCTGAACTCGACATCACAAGGAAGGCAACACTGTTCCTATGAAGACCTTACAGAACTTTATCGGTGGAAAATGGGAGGACTCCCAGAGTTCGACGCTGCATGATCTGGTGAACCCCGCCACCGAAGACGTGATCGCACGCTACCCCGGCGGAACGCCCGACGACGTCGACCGCGCCGTCGATGCGGCAGTGGTGGCGCAGCCTGGGTGGGCGGAGCTGCCGGTCGCTGAACGCGTGGAACATCTGACGCGGTGGGGCGCGGAGATCGCCGAGCATGCCGAGGAACTCGCGGAGCTCGAATGTCAGGAAATGGGGAAACCGGTCGCCCTCGGTAGATCCTTCATCGACGGCGGTGTCCAGGGGCTTCGGGCCGCGCTCGACGATGCCCTGACCTATCCCTTCGTCGAAACCCTCCCCGGCGCGGACGGCGGCGGCGGCGGAACGACGATCCTGCGTCACCCCCTGGGCGCCACCGCCGTCATCACCCCGTGGAACTTCCCCGTACCGATGGTGCTGGGTGCTCTCGGGCCACTCCTCGCCTCGGGCAACACCGTCGTGGTCAAGCCGTCCGAACGATCACCACTCTCCACCGCCCGGCTGTTCGAGTTGTCGACGTTGCCTCCGGGAGTGGTCAACCTCGTCCTCGGTGACTCCCGGGCGGGGGCACCGCTGGTCGAGCATGGGCAGATCCGGCTGGTGCACTTCACGGGGTCCGTCGAGGCAGGCCGCCGGATCGGCGCGCGAACCGGTGGGCGGTTGTGCCGGTCGATCCTCGAACTCGGCGGCAAGGACCCAGTCGTCGTCGACGCCGGTGTCGATCCTGTCGCAACCGCCGCCGCGATCGCCTTCGGCGCGTTCGTCAACACTGGGCAGATCTGCACGTCCATGGAACGCATCTATGTCCACCAGGACATCGCCGAGGCGTTCGTCGACGCACTGGTCGACGCTGCGTCCACCTATGCCCTCGGTGACGGCCACGACGCCGAAACCGTACTGGGGCCGTTGGTCGATGCAGGCCAGCGCGATATCGTCCATCGGCACGTGACCGACGCCGTCGAGCGCGGCGCTCGCGTCCGCATCGGCGGCGTAATCCCGAAGCGGAAGGGGTTCTTCTACCCGGCGACCGTCCTCACCGACGTCGACGACTCCATGCTCGTGATGACCGAGGAAACGTTCGGCCCCATCGCCCCGGTCGTTGTCGTCTCCTCATTCGAGGAGGGAATCGAGCGCGCCAGTTCGTCGCGCTTCGCTCTCGGGGCCACCGTCTACACGCACAACCCCGACCACGCCGCCGCGGGCGCCGGCATCCCTGCCGGGGTGACCTGGATCAATCAGTGGCAGGGCGGTGGCCCGGAGAGGCTCTATGAGCCCGCAGGCGACAGCGGCATGGGCGCAACCGGCGCCCGAGCGGCGTATGACGCCGCGACCCGTCCCGCAACGATTCACACCGCTCCGGCAACTGTGTCCACGCTCTCATGACAGCACCTGCCGCTGGAGCGAAAGCTGCTATCGAGCAGAGGATTCGACGATACGAAGGGACGCTTCTGAAGTTGTCTCACCGCATCCACGCGAACCCTGAATTGGGATTTCACGAACACCGAGCCAGTGAGTGGGTCGCCGACGAACTCAGCGGCGGGGGCTTCGAGGTGCAGCACGGCTGCTACGACCTACCCACGGCGGTGCGCGCCACGATCGGATCGGGTCCGGTGCACGTCGGAATCTGCGCCGAATACGACGCCCTCCCCGAGATCGGGCACGCATGCGGTCACAACATCATCGCCGCCGCCGGCGTCGGTGCTGCCCTCGGCCTGGCCGACCTCGTCGACGACGTGGGGTTGACCGTCACACTCCTCGGCACCCCTGCCGAAGAGGGCGGCGGCGGGAAGATCCTCATGCTCGAACGCGGTGCCTTCGACGGGCTCCACGCCGCGATGATGGTCCACCCCGCCGCCGTCGAGATGGCGGCGATGCCCGGCACGGCTATTTCCCAGTTCGAAGTTGCGTACAAAGGCAAGCCCGCCCATGCCGGGGCCTATCCCGAACTGGGGGTCAACGCTGCCGACGCGATGCTCATCGCGCAGGTAGCGATAGGCCAACTGCGACAACAAACTCGCGGAACCGACCGGATTCAGGGCATCGTCACCGATGCCGGCACCGCCGTCAACGTGATCCCCGATACTGCGGCCGGACGCTGGATCGTCCGCTCCGAGACCGCCGAGGCACTCGCCACGCTCACTGCGCGCGTGAAACGCTGCTTCGAGGCCGGAGCGCTGGCCACCGGATGTGCCATGTCGATCACTCCCACCGGACCGGACTACGCAGACTTGCGCCCGGACGCCACCCTGCTTGCTCGATACCGCGCCAACGCAGAAGCCCTCGGTCGCAGCTTTCCTGATCTACCGGACGCAATGATGGGTGCAGCGACCGACATGGGCAACGTCTCTCACACCGTGCCCACCATTCACCCCATGCTCGGCCTGGACTGTCATCCCGTGGTCAACCACCAACCTGAATTCGCCGCCGCCTGCATCGGCCCGGCAGCCGACAGAGCCGTTCTCGACGGCGCTATTGCAATGGCCTGGACCGCAGTCGATTTCGCGGCACAGCATCCGGCGAATCCTCACTGAATCAGCGCCGCCCGCGGCCGATCAGGCACGACACCGCCGCGAAACATTGCTCCGGAGAACTTGTGGTCAGGACGACCGGTCTCGTGACTGTGCACTTCAGGCAAGTACCGACGTCGCGTTGATCCCACCCATAACCACCTACACACCCGCCCGGGACCCCCGAACAGCAGGGAATTCAGCAGCGGTTCGCGTCGCTCGCGGCGACGCCTGGGGAGGGAGTGCGTCATGGTGTTCGAGAGATTCTCCGATCAAGCCCGCCACGTGGTCACCCCACGCCGCCGGAGCCGCCCGCACACATCATTAGAACTGCGTCGGCACCGAACACCTGCTCGCCCCAGATCCTCGACGCCGGCGGCCCCGGAGCGGCAGCGCTGACCTCATGGGGTGTCACCGCGCCAGCCCTCGAGAGCAAGCTCGACGACATCAGCGCACAAGCGGGCTCCGTCCCAGCATCTGGGCACCTCCCAATCACCGGCGAAAACGAAAACGGTTCTCGAGGCGGCCTGCGCCAGACCGCCCTGCTCGGGCACGAAGAAATCGGCATCGACCACCTACTCCTGGCCCTGCTCGACGACCACGCCTCCACCGGCGCTCAAATCCTCATCGACCTCGCACCCCTCAACATCAGCGAGATGCGCGAACACCTCCAGCACCAACTGGCCCAGCAGGCCCACCCCCAGCCCCTCCCACCGCATACCCATCCGGCTCAGCGACGACGAATACACCCGCGACCACACCGCCGGCCAGAACCTGAAACCTCCGGTCCACGACCGCATCCACCGACGCACTCGAACAACCCGAATAGCAGGTTCAGTCGGGGGTGAAGAACAACTCCATAGCGATCATGAACCACGCCACCAACGCCGCCATCGGCACAAACGCCAGCACACACGGAAGAGCGAATTGCCGGGCGGGCCGCCACGGAACCGACACCAACCCGCACGCCACCACCACCACAAGGGCCGGTGCCGCCCAGCTCACCCAATACCCGACCGGCGGCGGATCAGACCCGAACGAAGTGAACGACCCATGCGGATACACCCGCGGCTGCGGAACATCGACGTAGTGCTGCCACAAGATTACCGCCGGCAGATAACAGAAGAACCCCAGCAGCAGACCCGCGCACACGCCCAGCGAAATCCGCCAACCCCTCCCCGGCCCCGCCGGTGTCCCCTCGTCCACACCACCCATCATCCGCAACACGCCTCCCGATCACATACGGGACGTGTCACCTTAGGTCGACCTTATATTGTCTCCAGCGCCGTGCGGCAACTGCTGAGCCTCGCCGAGTACCGGCCGCTGGTGGGATAATCCCACTAGGAGGATCGTCCACCCCGAAGACGATGCCCCTGCAAAAACGTCGACCCCGGCCCAGGGCCTCAGGACCGCCCGAGTGCGCCGGGGTCGGCCCAAAGAGGACGGGTGCGGTCATGCGGCAACCGACCGCGTGCGGACCAACACCGGGGAACCCACAACCAACGTGGAGGGCTCCGATTTCGTGTCGCTCTTCGCTGACATGCGGTAACAAGTCGGAGCCCGTCACCGACGTACTAGATGTCGTAGTCAACGATGACGGACCCGAACAGCGGGCGCTGGACTCGAAAGGCGAGCAGGCAGATGAACGAACTGCTGAGCACGCTGCCGGAGAAGCACCGGGAGATCTTGATCCTCCGCCTCGTGGTCGGTATGTCAGAAGAGGAAACGGCCCCGGCCGTGGGTGGTACCGCTGGAGCTGTCCGCGTGGCTCAACACGAGCCATCGCGGGTGACGAGGGCAGGTGAGAGGTTTGGCTAGGGGCATCAAGCGCAACGGCAATACCGATGCCGATCTCCCAGGAGACGACGCACCGGTGGACGTCGCGGCAGTGCGCCGCGACGACGCGCTGATCGACGCGATCGCCGGTGGCGCTCCCGTCACGACGGATTCGCCGGAACAGGACCAGCTCGCGCTTCTGCTGACCAATTGGCGCGCCGACATCGTGGCGACGCCGATGCCGACCGGGCCGCTGCTCGACGACGTGATCGCGGCGATCGACGCCTCGGACACCCGTTCCGCACGCAGCGCTGCCCGCGGCAACCTCCGTCTGTTGCGACCCATCGCCGGCGCTGCCGCCGCGATCGCGGTCGTCATGGGTGGTGCCACCATCTTCTCGTACAACGCCGCACCCGGCGATCCGTTGTGGAGCGTCAAGTCGGTCGTGTTCAGCCAGCAGGCCGATTCGACCGTTGCGCAGATCGACACCACCTCACAGCTGCAGGAGGCCGAGCGGCTGATCGCAGCGGGCGACGCGGAGGCGGCGAAGAACCTGCTTGCGGGCGCCGCCGACCGTGTCGGCGGGGTACGCGACTCCGACATGCGCAACGAACTCGACGTGTGGCGTGCGAAGCTCGCCGCGGAGGTCGAGAAGATCGCTCCCACCACCACGCCGCCGGCAACGACGACGCCCGGTACCACCACCACCGGCGCGCCGACGCAGACCGCCGAGTTGCCGGCCACTGTGCCGGGGACACCCGGTTCCACGACGACGCCGGGAGTCGAGCAACTGCCGGGAACCCTGCCCACGGATCTGCAGATTCCCGGACTGCCGCCCACTTCACTGCCGCCGTTACCCACGACGACGCTCACGCTTCCGCCCGAGACGTTGCCGTCCACCAGCCCTGAACCCCCCATCACGATGGTCCCGCCTCCGCAGCCGCCCCTGCCTGTGCCGTCGGACAACCCGACCACGCAACCACCCCCGCCTACGCCGTCGGACAACCCGACCACGCAACCACCCCCGCCTACGCCGTCGGACAACCCGACCACGCAACCACCCACCCAGCAGCCGCCGCCGGAGCCTTCCTCGGCGCCGCTCCTGCCGCCAGTCCCGACCAGCTGAGAACTCGGCGGCCGCGCGCGATGCTCTTCGGCTCCCCCAGGCGCTCACTGTGGGTGCTGGGCACCGGGATGCTGTCGCTGTCGAGGATCATCGAGAACATGGAGCTCGGGCACAACGTGATGCACGGGCAATGGGACTGGATGAACGACCATGTCGAGTGTGCTGCGTCCGACATCGGTGTCGCCGGTCGGGCTCCGGCGCGGCCGACGAGCGCCAGCCCGATCCTCAATGAGGCGATGCACCAGGCACGCGGACCGGCTAGAGGCGAGCGGCGGCGAACTGTGCAGCCGTGATGGTCATCCCGTTCGCGGGATACAACGCGTGCACGACATTGGGGCGTCCCAGAGGGGCACCATCGCAGATGTTGTCGCCGGGAGCGCACAAATCGATTGTCTTGGGGCCGAATAGCGGCCCGACAACAATCGGCGGACTGCCTGCATCACGCATAAACCGATCCGAGGGTTTTCCGAAGAAGACGACCGCGGCAACGTGGCTCGCCACATCCGGCGACAACGGCCCGGGTAGGCCTAGCTCAGTAGGTAATCCGGCTGGATTTCCGTCCGCGGTGACAAACCCTGCCACAGCCGCGCCCTGAGAGTAACCGCCGACCACCATCCTCGTGTTGGGGCAGCTTGTCGCCATGAACTGAATCCGAGAATGCATGTCCCGCATCCCGTCGACGAAGGTGTGGACAAACGCTTGCCTGTCATCAAAATTGCTACCGGCAGGGTAGTTAACGGCGTACGCCCCGATCGACCGCGCGCCCGCGAACAAGCGCAGCGATTCGACGAATGAGAGTCCTGTGATGCCCACGCCATCCGGTTGATCGGTACCCCGGGCGAACGCCACCTCGACATCGGGACATGGCTGGGCGGATGCGGGCGGGGGTTCGAAGGGTACGCCGAGCAGCGCTGCAAACGTCAGCATCGCCGTGCACAGGAATCGAGCGAGCGTGCGTGTCGCCATGAGGTAAACACTACATTCAGCAACGACACGAACATGCTATCTTTACCGACCCTGGGAAACTCTGGGGTGGGTGTGCCCCGTGCGCTGGTGACCGTCCCAGTACCGATCGAGGGCAGGGTCGTAGGGATCGGGGTGCGAGCCGGCGGGAGCGTTCATGGCGATCCGCTCTCGGGGACCTTGTCCGCAGGAACGTCGTACGGGGCGATTGGTGCGTTACAGCCGCGATCTCCGAACGGGAACCAGCGGACAGTTCACTCTGGCGCGGCCTGTGTACTGCTGTCCTCCAGTCCGTGGGTTACGCAACCTGGACGCGTGCGTCCGGTTGGGTGAGAGCCGGGGAGAGCTGGCCGCACTCCCGGTCGCCGCCGCGGCTACGACCGGACCTGGCACCATCGTCGTGGTGTTGCGCGCTTACTGGGGCTCGGATGGCGGAGTCGATTTGGTACCGGTGAGGCGTCGGGTACACCGAACTGCCAGCCCACTTCGTGACAACAACGCATCCGCATCGGCACGGGGCACGTCCGACAAGAGCGCGCCGTCACACCCGACGTACCCGTCTCGCGGCCCCGACCCCGACGCCGACGCCGACGCCGACGCCGAGAGCGTGACGCGGCACCGGACCCCCTAGGGCATGTCTCCCAATAGTTTGAGCCATTCGACGATGCCGGCGAGGAGGAATCCGGCCCGGTAAGTCAGGGCAAGCTTGTCATACCGAGTTG
>NZ_JBHXWI010000100.1:0-27152 GCF_042671975.1 Rhodococcus sp. NPDC127593
ACGCGCCACGAGTTCCACGGCGAGTGGAACTACACACTCCACCCCGCACCCGACGACACGCCCGAACCGAGCTAGATTAATTCATCACAAGCCCTAATCACTGCTACCACGGGTATCACGCCTCCGGGGGGCCCGCCGGAGTTGGTGAAGCCGTCGGTCGCGCCGTCCGGTCCTCGCTGATATCGGTGATGATGATCGATCTCGTATTGGATCTCGCCATCTACGGTGGTGCCTCGACTGTGCACATCACGGGGTAGACAGTGACTACTCGAACTCGACACTCCCAGCGGCTGCCCCTTCTCGGTTTCGCCGCGGTCATCGCTGTCGGCGCGTTGGTTGCGGCGGCGATCGCCCAATTCAACCAAGCCTTCACTCGATCGGAGATCGTGACCCTCATGTCGCCGCGCGCTGGCCTTCTCATGGAACCGGGCGCAGCGGTAAAGCTCCGTGGCGTGCCCGTCGGCACCGTTGGCGATATCGATGTGGACGCCGACGGTGCGCGGCTGCACCTGAACATCGATCCCGACCGCATCTCCGAGATTCCCGGCGATATCCAGGCCCGAATCGTTCCGCCGACAGTTTTCGGGGTCAAGTTCGTCGATCTGATCTCCGATACGGAAGCCACCCCCGCGAACCACCTCCGACCGAATACCGTTCTCTCCACCGATGACGTCACCGTCGAGCTGAATTCGACCTTCGACTCGGTGATGAAGGCACTCGCAGCCCTCGATCCACAGAAACTGAACACTGCGCTCGGGTCCGTTGCCAGGTCCGTCGACGGTAAGGGCGATCAAATTTCGAATATCATGCGTAAACTCGACGAGTACCTCAACAAGTTCAATCCCAATCTCCCTGCCGTGGTCGATACGCTGCCTGCCGCAACCGAAGTGGTTCACGACTATTCACAGTCCTTCCCTCCCCTCATCGAAACCATGTCGAACGTCGGGATCACAAGTGAGACTGTCACAGAACGGCAAGCGCAGTTCGGCGCCTTCTGGCTGTCCATGACGAAGTTCGGCAACGACAACTCCGATTTCCTGCGCAACAACGGCGGTCGGCTCATCACCACTCTGGACGTCCTCGAGCCCACGGTTGGTGTCTTGGAGCGCTATTCGCCGGTGGTGCCGTGCCTGGTCGCGGGCTCGTCCTACAACGCCGACCAGTGGCGCGCGGTAATGGGTGGGCCTGGATACGGGGGTGTCCAGAAGAATATGAGCGCGGAACTGGGCTTCGTTCCCGGGCTTCCCGCCTATGAATACCCGCGTGACTTGCCGAAGACGGGTGTCGACACCGGCCCGGACTGCCACGGCCTGCCGCACGCAAATCCGGATTCCGTCCCCTACGTCGCCTACGACACCGGCGCCAACCCATACCCGGCCAAGAACAACAACATTCAAATCGGGTGGGTTCAGCTCGGGCAGTTCCTGTTCGGAGATCTCGGAACCAAGGGGGCAGGCAACCCATGAAAAACGTTGCGACGACGGTGAAACTGTCGATCTTCTTTCTGGTCGCGGCCATCGCCGCAGCCGTTCTCGGGCTCGCGTTGAACGAAACCCAGACAGGCGGTCCGAAAGCGACGTATCACGCCATATTCACCGATGCGTCCTTCCTGAAGCCGAACCAGGAGGTCCGTATCGGCGGGGTCCGGATCGGAACCGTGGGCGATCTCGAGCTAACCGATGGGAACGAAGTGCGAGTCACCTTCGATGTGTCCGATGCACCTGAGCTGCCCGAGAGCGTCGAGGCCGCGATTCGGTACAAGAATCTGGTGGGCGATCGCTATCTCGAACTCCTACCGGGCGACGGTGATCATGGTGCAGGCCCCTTTCCCGAAGGTGGGACGATCCCGGTCGAGCGCACACGCCCGGCCGTCGATCTCGACGTACTTGTCGGTGGCTTCAAGCCACTGTTTCGTACCCTCGATCCCGAGCAGGTCAATTCCCTGACCGGATCGCTCATCGCCGCATTCCAGGGTGAATCTGGTTCGATCGCCAAATTGATGGCCTCGACAGCCTCGCTCACGTCGACGCTGGCGGATCGCGACCAGGTCATCGGTCAGGTCATCACCAACCTCCGCGACGGCTTCGGCGTCATCAGTAGCCGGGACCGCACAGTGACCGACCTGATCGACCAGTTGCAGGGCTTGGTTTCTGCCCTGTCCGAGGGCCGCGACCCGGTATCGCAGGCAGTGGTGCAGATCAACGGTCTGACGTCATCGGCGGCGGATCTGCTGTCGCAGGTCCGTCCTGATCTGAAGGATTCTCTGCCGAAACTCCAGCAAGCCTCCACCACGATCAACGACAACACCGCTTCGCTGGAAGGCACGCTGCAAGAGCTACCGGAGACCTACCGAGCAGTCAGCCGGATCGGGGTCAGCGGCGACTTCTTCAACTTCTTCCTCTGCAACCTGCGATTCCAATTCGACCCGTTAGGTCAGGATGTCAAGACTCCGTGGATCAACAGTGACATTGCCCGCTGCAACGGAGAGCCGGTGAAATGAAACAACTACGACTCCCCCGCTGGAGCGCAGCCGGTCTCGGTTTCGTCGGCACCGCAGTAATCTTGGTAAGCCTCGTCGCCGTCCTCGCGATCAACGGAGGCATGGGCTCGTTCGGTGGCAGAACTTATCGTGCGGCGTTCACCGAGGCTGGAGGCATCGCATCCGGCGACAGCGTCATCGTCTCGGGGGTCCACGCCGGCAAGGTAGACGAGGTCGAGCTGATGGACACCTGGGTACAGGTCACCTTCACCATCGACAACGACTCGGTGGAACTTGGTGATCTCACCTCTGCCCAGATCAAGGCACAAAACCCGCTCGGCCGCAAAGCCTTGCAGGTGGTGCCGGACGGCGACGAACAGCTCGGTGCCAACGAACTGATCCCGCTCGACCGCACGACGCCACCCTACGACGTCGCGGCCGCGCTGGAGGATCTGACGAAGAACGTGAGCGACATCGATACTCCTCGCGTAGCGGAGTACCTGGATGTCCTTTCCCAGACCTTCGACGACACCACCGACGAGATGCGGCCCTTTCTCGACGGAATGAAACGTATTTCGGCGACCGTCGGAAGCCGCGACCAGGCGGTTGAGGATCTCTTGGCGAGTACCGCCAGCGTGTCCGGAATCCTCGCGAGCCGAGATACCCAAATCCAGCAACTCATCGGAGACGGCTCGACGTTGATATCGACACTGAACGAACAACGCCAGGCACTCGACCAACTGTTCAACAACACCTCGGCCCTGTCGGTGCAGTTGAAGGGGACCGTGACCGACAATCAGGAACAACTCCGTCCTGCGCTGGATCAACTGGACGGCGCGCTCGCGCTCCTCCAACGCAACCGCGAGTCAGTCGCGGGGACCCTGACCGGTGGTGCCGGAGTTCTCCGCGCCCTGGGAGAAGTCCTGTCCGCCTTCCCCGGATTCAACCTGTACATCCCGAACCTCGCTCCGACCAACCTGATTCCCGGCCTGCCGGAACTGATGACGGGAGGCAAATGATGTCCCCCACGACCAGCCGCACAAGGCGGTGGGCATACCTTGCGACCGGCATCGTCGCCGTCATCACCATAGTATTCGGCACGATCACCGTGTGGAACCACGTCGCACCGACAACACGGGTCACCGCGCACTTCGAGCGAGTCAGCGGACTCTACACCGATGACGAGGTACGCATCCTCGGCGTCAAGGTTGGAAAGGTCACGGCGGTCGAACCACACGGTGACGAAGTCGTCGTGACCTTCGAGTTCGACGGCAACCGCAAAGTGCCGGCCGACGCGATGGCCGCCATCGTCGCCCCTGCCCTCGTCAGCGGACGATACGTTCAACTCGCCCCTACGTACACGGGCGGACCCCAGCTCACCGACGGCGCCGACATACCGATCGAACGCACGGCGGTGCCGGTGGAATGGGACCAGATCAAAGATGAACTGACAACCCTCACAGACGCGCTCGGGCCCCAGGACAGTGACCGAACCGGCTCCCTGGCGCGGTTCGTCGACAGTGCCGCCGCTGGATTCGAAGGCAATGGCCAATCACTTCACGAGACCATATCCGCGCTACACGATGCCGCGACAACCATTGGACGGAGCAGCACGAACCTGTTCGCGACGGTCGACAACCTCAACAAGTTCATTCGTGCGATGAACCAAAGCGACGCGCAGATACAAACTCTCACATCGCAGTTAGCCTCGATTGCCGCGTTACTGAACGACAACCGGGCTCGAATGGCAGAAGCGCTCACACAGCTGGATGAGGCCCTGCGCGCGGTGTCCGATTTCGTCCTGCAAAACAAGGACCGAATTCAGTCGAGCGTCGGCCAACTCAGCGACGTCGCCACCATGGTCCAAGAAAACCAGACAGCACTAGCCAACGTGCTGCACTCGCTCCCGATCACCTTGGCCAACTTCTACAACATCTACGACCCGAATTCGCATTCCTTCACCGGCAGAATCGCGCTGCCACACTTCGGCGACATACCGACCTTCGTGTGCCAGACCGTCTTCTCCCTCGGGGGCACCCTCGACGACTGCCGCGCATCTCTCGACCCGTATCTCGAGCAGTTCAACAACCCGAATCTACCGCTGGGCTTCAACATCTTGAACCGCCCCGGCACCACCAACCAAACACCGCCAGGGGCAGCGCCTGTCCCCGGAACACCACCGATCAATACCGGCGCACTGGGATCCCTCTTCGGAATTCCGGGAGGACAGAAATGAGCCACACACTCCGCCGCATCAGCGCGTGCACCGCCCTCACCCTCACCGCCGCCACCCTCACCGGGTGCGGGTTCAAGGGTGTCAACTCGATCGTCCTGCCTGGTGAAGGAACGGGCGACGACAGCTACACCGTCTCACTCCAGTTCGACAGCGTCGCCAACCTCGTTCCAAATTCCGAAGTCAAATTGAACGACGTCACAGTCGGAACAGTGAAATCGATCCGCCTGGACGGCTGGCAACCGATTGTCGAGGTCGGGATACGCGGTGACGTCGTTCTGCCGGCCGACACCACCGCGGCGGTAAGCCAGAAGAGTCTCCTCGGCGCCCAAATCGTCGAGCTCGCTGTCCCACCGGATGGACAGAACACCGGCCACCTCGACGACGGTGCCGTGATACCACTCGATCGCACCTCCAAGTTCCCGGAGACCGAGGAATTACTCGGTTCGTTGTCACTGTGGCTCAACGGCGGCGCCGTCGACCACCTGCGAACCATCACCGTCGAGATGAACAAGTCCTTCGGCGGGAACGATCGAACCGTGCGGAACCTCATCGATCAACTCAACGCGCTGGTCGGAACTCTCGACAGCCAGCGCTACGAGATCACCAGCCTGATTGACCAGATGGACAACTTCGGTAAGAGCCTCACAGATCAAAAGGTCGAACTCGGCAGTGCGATAGAACGACTCGAACCTGGGTTGACCGTACTGAACAGACAGTCGAACGACATCGTCAACGCCGCCGGCGCGATGGCGACCTTCGGAGACCTCGGCACCCAGGCCGTCGAGGGATCACGCGAGTCGCTATTATCGATCATGTCGGATCTTCAACCGATCCTTGACAGCCTGGTGACCGCTGCTCCGGACCTACCGAACGCCGCCGACATCCTCCTCACCCTGCTGTTTCCGGTCAGCACTCACGACAACGTCCTCAAGGGCGACTACCTCAGCGCTGCTGGTACTTTCAATCTCACCACCAAGGACCTGGGTGGGGCGTTTGCCACGGCTCCGATCGTGACCGCGCCACCAACCGATGCGGGACGGACACCTGATCCGTTGCAATCGTTGCTGATTCCCGCTCTTCCACACCCCGGGCAGGGTAACTGACATGTTCACACGGTTGATCAAAATGCAGCTCACCGCCTTCGCCATCATCGCGGTCGTGGCCACAGCTGTCGTCCTAGTTCAGTACCTGAAGCTTCCACGTCTGATGGGCTTTCAGCAGTACCACGTCTCCGCGGAGATCACAGACGCGACCGGAATCTACGTCGGCGCCCTGGTCACCCTGCGTGGCGTCGAGGTCGGCAAGGTCGCCGGTCTCGCACTGCACGGAACCGGCGCTCGACTCGACCTCTCCCTCGACGACGCCACGTCGATTCCGGCCGACGTGCACGCCACGATTCGCAGTTCGACCGCCGTCGGCGAACAGTATGTCGAGCTCAACTCCGGAACAGACCAACCGCCCTTCCTGCAAGCCGGTACGATCATCCCCGCCGACCGCACGACCCCGCAAGAGCCCATCACGAACATGCTGACGAGCGTGACCGAGCTTGCACGAGCGATCCCGGCCGACAGTTCCGCTGTGCTTCTCGATGAGATGTCCACCGCTTTTCAAGGTGCCGAACAGGACATACGGGAACTCATCTCGCACGGAGACACCATTGTCACCGAGGCAGTCGACCACGCCGACTCATCCGGCGAAGTGTTCCGCGAGCTTCCTCCCTTCCTACAGACCCAGAGTTCTATCAACGCCGACGTTCAATCACTGACCCGGGATATGGCGTCGTTCACCGCGCAAGTAGCGCAGAGCGACCACGATCTGCGAGCTGTCGTCGACGACGCTCCCACGACGGCAACAGGAATCACCGACCTGGAAGCGGGGATATCCCAGTCGTTGCCGGTGCTGCTCGACAACCTCACGTCCACCGGAGAAGTACTGCGACTCCAGATTCCGGGACTCACGCAGTCCCTGGTGTTGTATCCCGCTGTAGTCGCCGCGTTGCAGACGGCCTTCATCCACACCGACGAGGGAACGTCGATCCGTCTTCGGGTGCGCACCACGGCGAACGACCCGCCCCCGTGCTACGAGGGATTCGATCCTATGTCCGAGCAACGAGCGTGGGAGGACGTCAGCCCGGCGCCGCAACCAGCGGACATGTACTGCAAGGTTGCCCAGGACGATCCGCGGGACGTGCGTGGAGCCCGCAACACCCCGTGTGCGAACGACCAAGAGCTTCGGACCCCCTACTTCGAGGAGTGCCTCGGCAGGCCTCGAGGCAGCCAGCCCGTACCCGTAGGCTCGGTTCCCCCCGTCACGCTGTCATCGCCCGGCTTCCCCGCGCTCCCGCCGTCATCGCCCGCACCGGCGGCTGCGCCGGCACCGGTGCCAGACGGCACTCCTGCCAGCTCGGGACTTCCGGCACAGACAAGTGATTGGAGAACGACGTACGACCCGCGAACTGGGCTGTTGTCAGGTCCGGACGGGCGACTGTATCTGCTGGGCACCGTGTTCGCAAAGGAGCAAGGTATGGAGAAGGAAACATGGAAAAATCTGATTCTGAAGTAGACGGTTCGGACACTGCAGTGGGACTCGTCGATCACGCGGCCCCTCCAACTCCTCGCAAGGCGGACGAAAGCGCGCAGTCGATAGCGACACGAGCCGGGCCGCAGACGGGGGCGGCATGGACCGCGCTCACGCACCGACGGAAGTACCTGGCCCACCACAAGGCCTTCAGTGCCACAATGTTCGTTCTCGTCGCGGCCATCGTCGTTGTCTCGGTCGTAACGGCCACCTTGTGGGGCAGGCTGCAGGACGCGAACCGAGCCGACGCGCAGCGCGCGGCCGTCCTCGACGTTGCTCGTGACGCCTCGATCGGCCTCACAAGTATCAAAGCAGACACTGCGCAGGCCGATATCGACCACGTCCTGAGCATGGCCACAGGTGCCTTCAGGGACCAATTCGCCCAGCAAGCAGCCACCGTCACCCAGATGGTCAGTGACAGCAAGGTCGATTCGGTAGGGAACGTCATCGAGGCCGGTGTCGTCCACGAGGACCCGACAAGTGCACAGGCCCTGACGGCAGTGACCGCGACGGTCAAGAACGCCCAAGCCCCGGACGGCGAGCAACGGCATTTCCGCATGAGAATAAGCCTCACCCAAGAGAACGACCGCTGGATGATCTCGAATCTGGAGTTCGTCGCATGACCGCCACCGAAAGCACAACCATGAAATCATCCGCCACACGTCAGGACGAGTTTTCTGCCGATTCGACGTCGTCCGGTGAGCCGACAGTGACCACCACGGAGGTCTCGATCGAACCGGGCCACCCGGTCACAAGAAGGAGCCACCGGCGAGTTCTTGCCCTCGGGTGCTCGGCGTTCATCCTCTGCGTGCTCCTCGCAATCGGCGCCGTGCTCTTCGGGAAGGTGCGCGCCATGGAGACCACCGACACGTCCCGCGCGGAGGCCGTGGCAGCCGCCCGCGACCTCCTGCCAAAGGTTCTGTCCTACAGCTACGACACCCTCGACGCGTCGCTCACCGGCGCGACCGACGCCCTGACCGGAGAATTCAAGTCAGACTTCCAGCAACTGGTCGACTCCGCCGTCCGGCCGTCGGCCGCCGATCGGAAGATCGTCACGACCACGGCTGTCCAGGACGCCTCGGTAGTCGACGCCGATCAGGCGCATGCAACGGTGCTCGCCTTCATCAACCAGTCGACAACCGCCGCCGACCAGCAAACGCCGAAGATTGACGGTGCTCGCCTTCGTATCGGCCTCGAAAAGGTCGACGGTCGGTGGCTCATCTCCTCGATCGACCCCGTGTGAATGACCTGCCACGCCAAGTCCAGACATGTACACAGCGCACCTGAGCAGCAAGAAGAAGTCGATGAACTCGATTCGACGCGTGGCTCGCTGAGACTTGACCACCGCCCGGAGAGACACCACTAGTTGATGCTCACGCTGGCGATGCTCACCACCATCACCGCCATCGTGAGCAGTGTCGGTGCGCCACTGATTCCTGCCATCACCCCGATACGAAGTCGAATTGACCGATGACGCAGTGGGCACTGACATCGACGTTGCCCTTCGCGGCCGCCACCACCCCGATATCGGCAGACTCGGAGTGGGCGCTGCGTCGGCCGACGATCCTCGCCGGTCTCGTCATGGTGTCTATCGGGACGGTGCTTTCGGCGGTAGCCCCCAACTTCCCCGTTCTGGTTATAGGGCGAGCGCTACAGGGTGTGAGTATCGCACTGACCCGTTGGCACGGGAACTATGCGGATGAGGCGCCGGTTGGGCAGCCGTGACAGCGATGCGGAGGTCGGACTGCTCCCTCGCCTGGAGGTAGGTCAGCACTTCAACGGCCCCCTCGAGAAGGTCGCTCGAACAGCCACACCGCCGGACTACGCGCACAGCCCGGCAGCCGGACTTGGTAACGCGCTCCACAGCGCTGGGAGCGTTGTCGCATCCGGGGCACTGCCCGTCGGATTGAGAATCACGCGCGAAAGCGCGACTCGTAACTGTGCAGCAATCATCGCAGTTCACCGGTGACGCGCGAACGTGCCCGCAGCAAGCGGAATCAGGTGTGATTGGAAGCCGTTCTTGCGCGTGATTACCGGACCGTCAGTTCGTGGAGCTACCAAGCGCCGCATCATGCTCGCAATGGGTGAACACCCCCTACGGGACCGCAGAGCACCGCCATCCATGTCGGGTTCGCGATGTCGCTGGTGATCCCGACCACGCCTTCGGGCTGGTAACGAAGTCCACCAGAAGAACCGGCGGGGTCGCCGAGTGGGGGGGCGAATCCGGTTGCCTCCATGTGACACGAATCCGCGGGACCTGCACTATCAGCTGTGCTTCCCCCTCCTGATCCGTTATCTGTCGATGGCCCGCTGATCGACTTCCAGGTTCCGGCGTCGATGTAAGGCGGTCCATGTGGCAATCCGGCCTTCCAGACAATCTTTCGAACAAGCTTCCCGGCAATTTGGACAACCGACAGAGGACAGCCCACACCACCTGTCCTGTGCCAGCGAATCGTCCTCGAGGCGGACGCCTGGACCTGGGGTGAGGAATCTCGAGTGGCGAACTGGTCTTGGTCAAGGCTGCTGGTAGCCCGGGGATCCGGAGAATTTCGCCATTAGATCTTGCTTGATTCACGTGAGTGGCCGCGGTGGAGGATCTGCGCAGCGCGGATGACGGCGTCGAGGTAGATCGCTGCATCCGCATCGACAACGCCCAGCTCAACCAGCCAGACAGGGCCCTCCGCGCACTCGGCAGCAGCTTCGATCACATGCTCCCATCCAGCCCGAACGGTCAGAATACGAGCAAACCGTAGTGGCAGGCGAGCAGCACGAGCAAAATTCAGTGACAAAACGAAAGATCAACTGTCACAGGACACCACCCATGTAGGTTGTCGTTGGTTCGTTCGTTCTGGTCGGCTTTGTCCTGGGCATTCGAAAGCCTTCTCGCCCTTTGTTCGGACGTTCTTTCGCATTGGCCGTTCGATTCCTTGGCCGGTTGAGACCGTGGCGTGCTGCGCGCTGTCCACCATCTGTCGGATGTGAGCTGGTAGTAGGCGACGCCGAGTTCGGGGCCGCTGCGGCTTCTCGGCAATCGTTCGGATCCGAACGAGGTCCGAACGACCCGTGAGAATCCGAACTTTCCAACGAGAACCCACAACCCAACCCACCCCCACGCTGGCGTGCACACCGCTACTACCTGTCCCGACTCAACGAAACTGATGTCGCAACGACGCTCTGACCAGCTATGCATCAGATAGGCGGCGTCGACCTCGTCGCGCGTGGCTCAACCAATCTGATGCACACGGAACGGGCGGCCTGTTGCCGCGATTTTCCTGGTAACGCAGCACGCCATCGGAGCGCTGGTCAGGGAACTCCGCATCAGATTCACTGCGCCGGGCATCAGTTTGACCGCCGCTGGCATCAGATCCACTGAGTCGACGTCAGATGCACCGCGTCAGGACCCTACCTGTCCCGAGATCACAGACGCCTCACCTGCTGTTCGCCAGGTCTATTGAGTCGCCGCGATCACCTTTGGCTCGGAGAATCTGGCGAGCATGGAACTCGGGGTGCCTCGATTCATTGCCGATCGCGGGTGATCATGTCAGATTCGCCAGGTTCGCTGAGCCGTCCGCCAGATAGCCGTCCACACTCGCCAGATTCACCGAGTTGTCGTGTAGGTTCCGCGCATTGTTGTCACTTCTCGGCGTTTCCGACCTGCAGGTTCTCAACGCCACGTCAGAGCGTGATTCTCACGAACTTGTCGGAATCCTCCCCGTCGACCGCCTTGGTGCTGGCGGTGCCGGTTGCGATGCGGAAGTCGTGCTGGGCGGGTCGGGTGTCGTCGAGGAGGATGGTGGGGGCGGATTCGCGAGACCGTCGAGAGGGAGTCGGCGAGTTCGCTGATCCACAGCAGGGAACGGATGGCCGAAGATTCGGTGCCCATCCGCAGGGTGTCGAATTGTTCGGTGCCACCGCCGAGTTCGGGGATCTCCCCGATGATGCGGGTGGCCATGGACCCGCCGACTTCGCAGGCCCATTCCACCGGGCCGGGACCGATCCGATCGACCGCGTCGGCGACGGTGGCAGCGGTGCTGGCGGATTCGGGAGCGGCCGCGGCCGGACGTAGGTTCCGCAGCCACGCAGTGGCCACCGTGCCGGGGGCGGAGGTGGCGGCCAGAGCGATCACCGCGCCGAGGGGCGTCGCCCACTCCAGCGGTGCCTCGTCGCATCAGGCATGGCGGTGTCCGCTCGCGGTGTGCTCGTGGTGGGGCGTCAACGTCTATCCGTGCCGACGGCTCGGTGCGTGATGAGGGCGGGGCTCTCAGGGATTCCGCGAGGTCGGCAGTCAGGCTTCGGGGCGAGGTGTACGAGGCAGGTCGGTGACCTGGTGGCCACCGGACGTCGTGGGTTTCCATCGGGGCCGGGAACGCTCGTAGGCGTCGATTGCGTCCGCGTGGCGGAGGGTGAGGTCGATGTCGCCGAGGCCTTCGAGTAGTCGCCAGCGGGTGTAGTCATCGATATCGAACGCAATCGCGTGGACTCCGGTGGTGACGGTGCATGTTCGCAGGTCGACGGTGACGGGTCTGGCCGGTTCGGCCTCGACGCTCTTCCACAACCGTTCGATGTCGGGTTGCGGGACTTCGGCGCAGAGCAGACCGGCTTTGCCGGCGTTGCTGCGGAAGATGTCGGCGAACCGCGCGGAGAGCACCGCCCGGAAACCATAGTCCGACAGTGCCCAGACTGCATGTTCGCGGGAGGATCCGGTGCCGAAGTCGGGTCCGGCGATCAGGATGCGGCCCCGGTCGAACGGGGCGGTGTTGAGGACGAAGTCGGGCATGGTGCGCCACTGGGCGAACAGTCCGTCGTCGTAGCCGGTACGGGTGATGCGTTTCATGAACTTCGACGGGATGATCTGGTCGGTGTCGACGTTGCTGCGCCGCAGGGGCACCGCGATCGCGGTGCAGGTGTGAAACGGCTCCATGGAGGGGCCTTTCCAGGGGTGACGGGACAGGGGGTTGCCGGCCGGGCCCAGGCGCTCCGCGGGGAGGGGCCCGGCCGGCAAGTGCGGGGGACGCCGCTAGCTGGCGGGTTGGAGGACGAAGTCGAAGTGGGCGACAAGGAACGGCTCCTCCACGACCCGCCCGTCCGGGGCCGGGCCGGGGGCGTGCTCGACGAACGGCACGATCAGCGCGTCCTTGACGCCGAAGACGACATCGGTGTCGAGGTAGTCGGTGTCCTTCTGGAACAGGTGGGTGATCAGTTTCTTGTATCCGGGCTGCTCGAACATGAAGTGCACGTGCGCGGGCCGGTACTCGCTGATCTCGGTCCGCTCGATGAGTTTGCCGACCGGGCCGTCCATCGGGATGGTGTAGCCGAGCGGGGCGATGGTGCGCACGCAGTAGGTGCCGTCCTCACGGGCCTGGTACTTCGCTCGCAATCGGGCCTCGTCGATCTCGGGCATCTGCGCTTCGTAGGTGCCCGAGGCGTCGGCCTGCCAGACATCGAGGACGGCGCCGGGGATCGGTGCGCCGGAGGTGTCGGTGACCTTCCCGGTGATGAACAGCGGGATGCCCGCGATGCCCTCGGACATGTCGAAGCCGAACGGGGCCGGCGGGGATCCGTCGATGTGGAACGGGCCGAGGACGGTGGCCGGGGTGGCCTGTTCGGCGAAGCGGTTGTTCATCTGCACCACCAGCATGCTCAGCCCGACCACGTCCGAGGCCAGGATGAACTCCTGCCGCTTGTCGTCGCTGATCTGCCCAGTGGCGGTGAGCCATTCGATGGCCGCCATCCACTCGTCGGAGGTCAGCTCCACTTCGCGGGCGTAGTCGTGGATGTGACGCACCAGCGCCGTCATCAGCTCGGCGACCCGCGGGGACCGGGCGGTGGACCACCGTTTGATGGCGAGGTCGGTGATGTTGTCCTCGTTGACGAAGGCCATCGTCGTCTCCTTGAATCTCAGTTCGTGAATAGGGGTGGTCAGTGGGCCGAATCGGCGGCGGTATCGGGGTCGACGTAGACCGCGTTGCGGTCGACGCTCATGTAGATGTCGTGGGCGATCGGGTTGCGGCGTTCTTCGGCGATCTGACCGAGCAACCCGGCGCACCGGGCGAGCAGGGCGAAGCCGCGGAGCAGTTCGACCGGCAGGCCGAGATCGGCCAGGGCCGCCCCGCACACCCCGGCGCCGTTGAGCGGCAGAGCGCGTCCGACGCCGCGTTCACTCATCCGGCCGATCGCCTCGAACAGTTGCAGGTGCGGGCCGCGCAGCCCTTCCTCGGTGGCGATGCCGATCAGCACCGGGGTGCGGGGGTCGCCGTCCTTGTGATTGGGATGGCCCAGGCCGGGAACGTGTTTGCCGAGCTTCTTCTGGCGGGCGATGGCATCGAGCGCCATCTGGTCCCACTCGTCCTCGGTTGCCGGCAGCGGGCCTTCGTGCGCGTTCAGGGCGGCGTGCAGGAACTGTCCGCAGTCCTCGGTGACGCCGAGGAAGCGGGAGCCGCCGCCGAGCAGACCGGCGGCGATCGCCCCCTGCAGGGAATCGGGGGCGCTGAGGTACGTCACCCGGGCGGCGATGGCGGTGGGGGTGAAGCCGTGGTCGGCGAGGGCGACGAGGACGGATTCGAAGACCCGCAGTTCCCCGGGGCTGGGTCGGCGCATCGCGACCAGCCAGAAGGCGAGCTCTCCGAAGCCGACCTTGCCCATGAGATCGCCGGCCAGGTCGTGGCCGAGGAGGTTGATCTCGGTGGCGGTGGAGGTTCCCAGGGAGGTGGGGTACCGGGGTGTGGTGGGGTCGGTGGTGGTCATTTCTCTCCGTACGCTGCGGCTGTGGCTGTCGTGGCGGCCAGCCAGGAGCGGATCTCGTCGGTGTCTTGGCCGAGGGTGGGCGGGGCCAGGTCGTAGCGGGGTTCGATGCCCGAGAACGAGATCGGGTTGCGCACCCCGGGCACGGTCTGCCCGGTCGGCCCGACCTGCACGATCGGTGCCAGGCCGAGCTTCTCGGCGTACTGCACGCCCTGGGCGATGGTGTTGATCGGCCCGTTCGGGACACCGACCTCGTTGAGTTTGGCGAACCAGTGTTCCGCCGATTGGGTCTGCAGCCGTTCGACGAGCAACGGGCGCAGTTCCTCCCGGTGCTCGGTGCGGTCGGCGTTGCGGGCGAAGCGTTCGTCGTCGGCCAGTTCGGGAACGCCGAGGACCTCGACGAGCTTGCGGAACTGGCCGTCGTTGCCGGCGGTGACGATCAGATCGTTGTCCGCGGTCGGCAGCGGCTCGTAGGGGAACAGGCTGGGGTGGGCGTTGCCCATCCGGTTCGGGGTGACCCCACCGGCGACGTAGGCGGAGGTCTGGTTGACCAGCCCGCTCATCGCCGACGCCAGCAGGCTCGTCTCGATGTTCTGGCCCTTGCCGGTCATCGACCGGTGCCGCAGGGCGGCAAGGATTCCGATCGTCGAATGCAGACCGGCCATCACGTCGAAGACGCTGATCCCGGCACGGTAGGCGGGCCCGTCCGGGTCGCCGGTCAGGCTCATCAACCCCGACATCGCCTGAACGATCAGGTCGTACCCGGGCAGGGACGCGCCCTCGGCGGAGCCGAATCCGCTGATCGAGCAGTAGATCACCGTCTCGTTGCGTTCCTTGACCGACTCATAGTCGAGGTCGAACCGCTTCAGGCCGCCGGGCTTGAAGTTCTCGACCACGATGTCGGCGCGGGCAGAAAGGGCGTGGGCGACGGCGAGGTCGCCGGGGTCCGTGAAGTCGAGGACGATCGACTTCTTGTTCCGGTTGATCGCCGCGTAGTAGGTCGAGACGCCGTCCGGGCGGACCGGGGGCACCCAGGATCGGGTGTCGTCCCCGCCGGGGCTTTCGACCTTGATCACCTCGGCGCCCATGTCGGCGAGCAGCATGGTGGCATAGGGGCCGGCCAGGACCCGGGAGAAGTCGGCGATGACGATGCCGTCGAGCGGCCGCGGCGGCCGCGGCCCGGTCGTGGATTGCGAGCTCACGTGAACATTTCCTTTCGAGTGGACCCCAGCGGGGTCCGGTGGGAGCGGGTCAGCCCTCGACGAGGTCGAAGGCGAACAACCGATCCCGCGAGGCCTCGGCACGCCGGCGGACCTCGCCGAGGTCGAGGCCGACGAGCCGTCCCCGATATTTGCGGACCTGCCCGGCCACCAGGACGGTGTCGATGTTGCCGGGGTGCCCGGCGCCGACGATGCTCGCGGCAACGTCGTTGGCGGGCAGCAGGTTGGCGTCGTCGAGCCGGAGCACGATCAGGTCGGCATCCTTGCCGACGGTGATGCTGCCGGTCTTGTGGTCCAGGCCCGAGGCGCGGGCGCCTTCGATGGTGGCCATCGCCAGCAGGTCGGCGGGGGTGAAGGCGGGCAGGGTGTCGTAGGTGGCGGGGTCGATGCTGATGCCCACGTTCTGCGCCGACAAGGCGGCGCGCATGACGTTGAACATGTCCCCGGCGACCGAGGCCTCGGTATCGATGCTCAGGCTGGGGCGAATCCCGTTGGCCAGCAGGCGTCCGGTGGCGGGGGCACCGAGACCGGGCAGGACCGCCTCGACCGCCGCGGAGACCGAGGCGTGGCCGCCGGAATCGGCGAGCATCTTCAGTTCCTCGTCATCGCTCGTGCAGCAGTGGATGAACAGCAGGTCCTCACCGAGCAGTCCGGCGTCGCCCAGGGACCCGATGCCGCGGAACTGCGGCCCCCACGGCCCGTTGCCGACGTGCATGCTCGACCGGATGCCCAGTTCGCGGGCCATCGCGAGGTCTTGGGTGGTGACCTCGAGGGTGGACAGTTCGGGGCCGCGGAGCATGGCCTGGAGGGTGACCAGGGCGTCGTCGTCCGCCAGCACCTCCGATCGCACCCGCCTGATGTCCTCGGGGTGGGTGGCCTCGCCGCGCAGCATCCACTTGTTCGAGTCGATCGACGGCCACCCGAAGGCGAAGACGCCGCGGATGCCGGAGTCCCGCAGCGCGGTGATCGCGGCGTCGGTGTGTTCGGGGCTGTTCTGGATGTGCGATTCGTCGCGCAGGGTGGTGATGCCGGCGTCGAGGGCGCCGAGCGCGCCGACGAGGTTGCCGATGTAGACGTCCTCGGGGGCGAACTGCGGGCCCCAGGTCACCTGGATGTGCTGGCGGTATTTCGGGAAGTCCCAGCCGGTGCCGACCTGGCGGATCGCGCCCTGCCAGGTGTGCCGGTGGGTGTCGACGAAACCGGGCAGCACGGCGCGGTCGGTGCCGTCGAGGACGGTGGCGCCGGTGGCATCGAGCGAGGAGCCGACCTCGACAATTTTGCCGTCGTCGATGAGGACGTCGCCGATGAAGTCGCCGAGATCCTCGTCCTGGGTGAGCAGGTGCGCGCCCTGGATCAGGATGCGACCCTGCGGAACCTCGGTGGTCTTCGCGCTGGTCATCGGGGAACTCCTTCGTCGTTGAGCCGGTCGGCGAACCAGTCGGCGATGCGGGTGTGCTTGTCGTGCGAGTGGTTGTAGATGCAGTGATCGCCGTCCGGGAACTCGCTGAAGGTCTTGTCGATCGATCCGGCACCGTCGTAGAGGGCGCGGGCGTTGTCGATCAGGAACACCTGATCGGGGGTGCCGTGCATGACATGCAGCGGGCAGGTCAGCGAGGACAGTGCCGATTCGGCCAGTACGAAGGTGTCCATCACCGACCGGGCCTCGTCCGGGTCGGAGATGCCGAGGAGGGCCTGCACCTTGGTGACGAATCGGTGGTAGCGGTCGAGGATCTCCGCGGGCCGGACGGTGCCGCCGTTGACGGTGCACGCCGCAATTCGGGGGTCGGTGGCGGCGACCAGGGCGGCGAGGAAGCCGCCCATGCTGTTGCCCCAGATGCCGACCCGGTCCGACAACCGCTCGTCGGCCTGCAGGTGATCGACCATCGCGGAGAACGCCTTCTCCACTCCTTGGGTCAGGTGCAGGCCCTGCAGCACCCGGGTTTCGCCCTGGCCGGGGCCGTCGACGAGGAGCACCGCCACCCCGCGGGCGAGCAGATACGTTGCCCCGACGTGGTATTCCTCGCGCCACCCGTCGAACCCACCCATCACGATGACCACCGGTGGTTTGCTCACCCCGGCCGGGCGGAGCAACCAGCCGCGCAGTTCGGCGTCCTGGTACGCGATTCCGACGTGCTCGACCGGCGGGTCGGTGAGAGCGCCTGCGGCCCCGTAGTACTCGATCAGCGTGTGGTACATCGGTTTCTTGCGGGGATCGGTGTCCGGCAGCGGGACCTGCCCGACCCGGTAGCACGCGCTGGCGCGCAGGTAGTCGGCGCGGGCGGTGAGCAGGTGCCCGGCCGCCGCCGCGTCCGCCGCGCCTGCGGCGATCCGCGCGCCGACCCGGGCGCCGGCGTCGGGCCAGGGCACCCCGGAGTCGGCGAGTGCGTACAACTCGGTCACGTCGGCGTAGTCCATGCCGTTGCCGATCAGGCGCTGGGGCGGCATGGCCCGCTTGTGGGCATCGACCTCCGCCTGCCACGGCGCGGTGTCCGTGGCGGCGGGGGTGTCGTGTTCGGTATTCGTCATCGCTTAGACCGTGGCGGGCTGGGCGTCGGGCTGCGGAACCGGTGCGGGGGCGGGGAATCGGCCGGCGAAGCCCTCGGCCAGCGAGTCGAGCAACAGGCCGGCATCGGCCGGGTCGGCCACACTGCCGAACAGCCAGAAGTCCGGTCGGACCAGAACGGCGGTACGGCCCAGTGCGGTCAGCCAGGTGCTGTAGGTGCCGTCCACGTCGATCACCGGGGCGCCGGAACCGGGGGCGCCAATGTGGGCGGTGACGATGCCGATCCGGTCGACGAAGTCGCGCTGGCGGTCGGTCAACGACGTCAGGGCGGCGGCGTCGGTGGTCAGCAGCACCCAGCCCTTGCCGACCAGGTCGTCGAACAGGCCGGTCGATCCGTCGACCTGCACCATCCCCTGGCAGCCGACCGTACCGGCGGTCGGGTCGTCGGGGCGGACGAAGGAGGTGGGGCCGGGGATCTGCGGGAACGGCGGGGTCAGCGACGGATCCGCCAGTGCCGCCTTCATGCCCTGATCGCGCATTTCGGCGATCGCGGGATCGGTGATCACGCAGGACAGACCGATCTCGCGGGAGAGGTTCATCCACGCCACGAAGATAGGTTTGCGGTCGGCGGTGTAGCTGTCGAGGATCTGCGGGGACGCCTGCCCCTTGAGCACCAGATCGAATCGCCAGGCCAGCGAGGAGGCGTCGCGGATGCCGTTGCACATGCCTTCGCCGGCGAACGGCCACAGCACATGTGCGGCATCGCCCGCGAGGAAGACCCGCCGGTCCTGCCAGTGCTCGGCGACGACCTCGCGGAACCGGTAGACCGGGCGGCGCAGGATTTCCACGTCGTCGGGTCCCACCCACGGGGACAGCAACTCCCAGACGCGTTCTTCGGTGAAGTCTTCCGGCTTCTCACCGGGCAGCAGGGTCCATTCCCAGCGGTGATGCTGGGCGCCGAGCTGGAACAGGCAGCCCGGTCGGGCCGGATCGGCGAACTGACCGTTGTCGAACTCGAAGTTCAACTTACGCTTCTCTTTACAGTCGACCACGAGCTGTTCGTAGTCGCAGTTGCCGACCCAGCTCTTGATGCCGAGGGCTTCCCGGATGGAGCTGTTCGCGCCGTCCGCGGCCACCAGGTACTTGGCGCGCACCCGCGTGCGTTCGCCGGTCTTGCGGCTCTCGAGGGTGACGGTGACGCCCTCCTCGTCCTGCTCGAAGTCCACCGCCTTGGTGGCCATGGTGACGTCGACGTTGCCGGTGTCGCTGACGGCGCCGTTCATCGCGAGCTCGAGGTAGTTCTGGTAGAAGATCCAGTGCCCACGGTGCCCGTGCGGGCCGGTCGTGCTCCAGTCCAGGCGCAGCAGCAGGTCGCCGTCGAACGCCTTCGTGCGCATGTCGTACATCTCCCACGGCACCGCGTCGGACTTGAACTCCTCGGCGATCCCGATCTTCTGCAGCGTGCGCACGATCTCGTCGTCCATGTGGCCGGCCCGGGACAGCCCGTAGAGGGTTTCGTGGGCTTCGAATGCCGCAACCGAGTGCCCGGCCTGGCCGAGCTGGGTGCTCATCATCTGCCCTACAGGTCCGAAACCGATGACGACGACGTCGTAGGTTTTCATCGCTGGTGATCCTTTCGAGGTTCTTCGTTGTCCGCCCGACCGCAGGCGGGCTGTGGGTGCTCATGCAGTGCGCGCAGGAACACCGATGGCTTCCGGTGTTTGTCTTCGACTTCCGCCCGCCGCACCGTCACCGGTTCGCTCGCGGCGGCGCGCTGCACATCTTCAGTTTTGCTTCACCCGAACGATCTCTCAACGGCAAACGTGCTGTTCAAAAGATTATCGTCCGTCTGGCGGACAGTGGTCCGTTGGTGTAGGTTCAAGAATGCCCCGCCCGAACCGATGTGTCAAGCGTCATAGAGTTGGTCGACTGTGAGAGCAGACGCCGAGGCGGCACCATCGAGCGGGGTCGGCTCGAGCTAATACTGGAGACCGAACGACACACACCGAAGGGGGCCACAATGGCCGAACGAGGGACCGGTCCCGATTTCATTGAGGCCCTGGCCAGGGGCCTGCACGTGCTGAAAATCTTTGCCCCCGACCGGCCGGTGATGTCCCTGAGCGAGGTTGCCAAGGAAACCGATCTCGCCCGCCCCACCGCGCGGCGCATCCTGCTCACCCTCGAAGAGCTCGGCTACGTGCGCTCCGGACACAGCGGATACACCCTCACCCCGCGCGTTCTCGAACTCGGAATGGCCTACATCGGCGCCCTGAGCCTGTGGGACATGGCCCGACCGCACCTCGAGGAACTGGTCTCGCACACCGGCGAATCGTCTTCTATGGCCCAACTCGACGGCTCGGACATCGTCTACGTCGCCCGGGTCGCCGTACCGAAACTCATTGCCCTGCGAGTCGACATCGGCACCCGGTTCCCCGCCCTGGTCACCTCACAGGGAAGGGTCCTCCTCGCCGCGCTCAGCCCGGAATCCGCCCGCGCCGTACTCGACGAGCCCAGCCGCTCCGGGCTATCGACGCGCGAATACACGCCGGCGCAGATCGACGACCTGCTCGCCGAAACCCGGGAACGCGGCTGGGCCCTCGCCGACCAGGACCTCGCCCCCGGCGTCCGCTCGATCGCAGTGCCGGTCCGCGACGGTCACGGGACCGTACGAGCAGCCATGAACGTCACCGTGCACGCCGCCGAAACATCCGTCGAGACCCTCACCGACAAATACCTCCCACTCCTCCTCGACGCCGCCGCCGATACCACCACTGACTGGGCGTCCTGGCAGAGCCGGCCCATCGAAGCCGCGCCGCGCAATTCAGAACGACGAATCGTCTGAGTCGTCGGCGGGCGGCACTACTGCCGTCACCAAGATGGTTTGTCGAGAGCCGATCGCGCGCAGAACTGCGTCCAGCGATACGGCTCGTGACCGTTGTCCCGGTGACCATTTCCCGCAACGGGCGTTAAGGGGAGCTGGTCGGCTTCAGATTTGGCCCCGTGTTCGATGGTCCGGCGTCCGGATGGGCGCCGAGGGCGACGAGGGTGTCGATGCCGAGTTTGTCGGCGGCGAGGTCGCAGAAGGCCTCGAATCGGGTCGTCGCGGTGGCCTTGTCGTATCGGGAGGTGGGATCGTCGATGTCGGTGGCCTCGGCCAGCGCGGTCAGATACCGCTGGGCCGTGCACAAGTCGCCGTCGGCCTCGATCACGGTGGAGTCGCGCAGGTCGTGCCGGCAGAACGGACGCACCTTCCGGTCGGTGCTGTCCCGGGGACACCGTTGGGGACAGTGCCATGGCGGGCCGTGGCTGCCGAGCCAGGTGGTGTCGGAGAAGGGCACCTGCCCGCAACCGGGACATCGGGTCTGCAACCGCAGCCGGTGCCGCAGGCATATCGGGAGCAACGGGTGCGCCCATTGCATCTGCCAGATGCAGTCTGGGTCCGCGAGACACCGTGGACAGAATCGGGACCCGGTGAATCGGTGCCGGATCCCGCGGCGGTGCGCAAGGTACCGGCCGAGGGAGGCCTCGACCGGCCCGCCGCACAATGCCGGCGACAGCGCCCGTGGCGGGAGGCCGAGACACCAGGTGATCTCCCGCGAGCACTCGGCGACCTGGTCCAGAACACGGTCGACGGTGGCGGGCCGGGAAGTGAAGCCGAACTCCCGCAACAACTGCGCCGGAGACAGCTGGTACCGGGAGGCCAGCGCATAGCGGTCAGCAGCCGGCGCCCGTCCCGAAGGCGGATCCATCACCGGTGTCGATCGCCTTTGGCTGACGGACCAGATGGCAGGGTCTCGCACACCCCGGACTAGGCATCTGAGCGCGTGAAGCGTGTGAAGTCCAGCGTGATCGAGGACGCACGATCAATCCCGATCTCTGGGCACTACTACTTCCCTGGCGTCTACTACTTCCCTGGCGTCATCGCAGCCGCCAGAGTGGCGATTGGTGCAACGCGACCTACCACCACCCTGGAATCAATGATCGTGGGCCAATCCATGTTCCACGCTCAAACGATGATCTGGTCGCAACGCGTCACCCCACCTGACGCCAAAGAGTTGGGAGCAATCGCGCACGGTCCGACGCTGCTGGCACGAGTGGATGGGGTGACCGTGGGGCTGCGGTCGATTGTGGCCTACATATCGGGACTTGATCTCGCGGTTGTCGTGGTAGCCACAGGTGTCCACGCCGACGCACTACAACGCCAGCACACGGCGCCGGCGATCTTCGACCCCGAAACCGGTAGGCGCCGGCCCGGCGAGACGCATGGACGACCCCTACGGCTGAGAGCTCTTGAGGACTCCGTTCTCCAGCCCATTCGGCACAGAGACGGCGAGGGATTCCAAAACTCCGAGATGTACCAGCGCGAGTACCTCTTTGAGCTGACACCCCCACCCGATACCGAGGATCTGCCCCTGATCGCAGAGTGGCCAGAGATCGGCCTCGGACCTGTCACTACACACCTGAAGCTGCCTCCGCCCGCCGAACTCGCGGCAGCGATCATCCCACTGCCTTAGCCGGTGAAGGATCCGCTTACGGTCATCGATCCATAACCGGTGACAACGAGTCGTCTATCGCATCTGTCTGATTGATCAGATGGTGTTTCAGCTGATTGCGGGGCTGGGTCCGTCCGCCTGTGGGCGGTGGGTGTGCTGGAGTTCGGTGTTGATGCGCCGGGCCTCGGCGAGTTGGTCTTCGAGGATCATGATGCGGCACGCGGATTCGAGTGCGGTGCCCTGGTCGATCAGTTCGCGGGCTCGGGCGGCGATGCGGAGCTGGTATCGGGAGTAGCGGCGGTGGCCGCCCTCGGAGCGTCCGGGGGTGAGGAGTTTCGCCGCGTCGAGGCTGCGGAGGAATGCTTGTGTGACGCCGAGGATCTCGGCGGCGTGGCCCGTGCTGTAGGCCGGGTAGTCCTCGTCGTCGAACTTCCCGGCCGGGCTGTGGTCGGGCGAATCTTCCTGAATGGTGTGTCCCCTTTCCAACGGACAGGGCCCCCGGCGCCGTGAGGCGCCGGGGGCCGGTTTCGTTTCCTTATTCACTGCACTACTTCATTCACTGCACTTCTTCCGGCTGCCGGGCTCGTCGTGCCGCCCGGCAGCCGACCGGAAAAGCCGGGGCCTTACACACTCACATCAACCCTTGCCCCGGCACATCCCTGTCTTGCGGTACTGCTCTGCGGGCAGTTCATTCCTCCCGCACCTCGTGAACTCTTTCCTTGCGACGAGAGGAACTCTACAACAACGGAACCTCAATGTCTACACTCGCCGCTACAGAAATTCTGGAGTCGGTTGACCACCCATTATGTCCGCGCCAGGGGCGCGTCGGCTCCGTCGACGTCGCCGGGGCGGTGGCCCGACGGGTCGGCTCTCGTTGATCGACGACCGCGCGAGGTCGGGAATCGCAGCAGGAGTCGAGATGTCCGCCTCCTCGGATCGGGTGCGGTCGTCCCCATCCGGTCGTCGGGGTTCCGTGAGCTTCGGATCCGCGCGCAAGTGAGACCCGACTCCGCTGAGTCCTCCAGCCGTGTCCGGGGACCCATCTGCGGGACTCCCGCAGCCGTGAGGTGTCAGATTCCGGCACGAGCGCGAAGCGCCGTCAACAACCCCCGGCGCTTACCCGTGACCGGATCGATCTGCGGGCGCGGGTCGGTGAACCTGCGTTCCGACGCCGTCTCGGGCGCGTCGTCGGCGGTGGCGGTGAGGAACCTGTTCGGCAGCGCCAGCTTGGCGATGGTCCGCCACGACTGGAAGTACTGCACCGGCAGCGAACCCGTGGTGTAGGGCAGATCGTACTTCTGAGCCAGGGCCTACACCCGCACGGAAATCTCCCGCAGCCGGTTGCTCGGCAGGTCCGGGAACAGGTGATGCTCGATCTGGTAGCAGAGGTTGCCGCTCATGAACTCCATGACCGGGTCCGCCACGAAGTTCGCGCTACCCAGCATCTGCCGCAGGTACCACTGGCCGCGCGTCTCGTTCTCGAGGTCCTCCGTCGTGAACTTCTCGGCGCCGTCCGGGAAATGACCGCAGAAGATCACGGCATTCGTCCACACGTTGCGGATCATGTTCGCCGTCAGGTTCGCGGTGAAGGTCGTCAGGAACGCCGGACCGGTGAGCGCCGGATAGACCAGATAATCCTTGCGCACCTGGCGGCCGACCTTCCCGGCCACCTCGCGGCACCTGCGCCCGAACTCCACACGATCGCCACCGCCCACAGCGATCTTCCCGAGCTCGAGGTGCTGCAGGGCAATGCCGTACTCGAAGAACAACTGCAGCACCAGGTTGTAGACCGGATTGCCGACGCTCAACGGCGTCCACCGCTGATCACGGGGGGACGAGGCACCGATGCTGCTGCCCGTCCCACCGGTCTACGACGTGCCGATCTTCAAACAGGTCAAGGTGCACCGCGACTTCCACGCCGAGGTCGCCAAGGCACTGTATTCGATACCGGGACAGTGGATCGGGTCCACCCTCGAGGTGCGGGCGGACAGTGCGCTGGTGAAGTTCTACGTCCGCGGAAACCTGGTGAAGGTGCATCCCCGCCAGCCCGCCGGTGGGCGCAGCACCGACCCGGAGGACCTGCCCACCGAGAAGGTCGGATACGCGATGCGGGATCTGGACCGGCTGATCGCCACCTGCGCCGGGCACGGCCACTGCGTCGGGATCTACGCCGAAAGATTGCTCGACGATCCGCTGCCCTGGATCGTCGATGCGGGCGGTCTACCGGCTGCTCGGACTGGTCCGCCGCTACGGGCCCGGCCCGGTCGAAGCGGCGTGCAGCACAGCCTTGGATCTGGATGTGGTGTCGGTGAGCAAGATCGCCTCGATGCTCGAACGCGCCACCGAGACCACCGCACCGCTGCTCCCGGCCGCCGGGTCGGCGGCCCCGTCCCGGTTCACCCGCGACCCCGCCGAGTTCGCCACCGACCGGACCACCCCTGCCACCACTGGGACCACCGTCGCCACTACCGGGACCGGCGTTGCCACCGAGAGGACCACCCCTGCCACTGCCGGGACCGGGGTTGCCACCGAGAGGACCGGGCATCTGACGGTGATCGCCGGCGGCAACACCGACACGAAGGAGCCACGATGACCACCCCACCCGCACCCATTTCCGGCCCGGCCGATCCGATCGGCGCCGACCTGATCGCCCTTCTCAAGGCCCTCAAGCTCGGCGCCCTCAAGGACACCCTGCCCGAGCGACTGGCCCTGGCCCGCCAGCACCAACTCAGCCACGTCGCGTTCCTGGAACTGCTCCTCGCCGACGAGGTGTCCCGGCGGGAATCACGCTCGGCCACTTTGCGGTCGGCGAAGGCCGGTCTGGATCAGTCGATGCGGATCGACACCTGGAACGCCCTCGACGACCTCCGTTACGACCGATCCCTGCTCTCGGATCTGGTGTCGCTGCGGTTCGCCGAGGCCGGCCACTCGGTCCTTGTTCTGGGACCGGTCGGGGTCGGAAAGACGCACCTGGCAACCGCCCTCGGGCACGTGGCGATCCGGCGACGGATGACGGTGCTCTGCGCCCGCGCGGACAAGCTGTTCGCCCGTCTGCGCGCCGCCCGGCTCGACAACTCGGTCGAGGCGGAGATGCGGCGCATCGCCACCGTCGATCTCCTGGTCCTCGACGATTTTGCGCTGCGGCCCCTGGACGCCACCGAGACCAACGACTTCTACGAGTTGGTCGTGGAGCGCCACCGCCGCAAGCCGACGATCGTCTCCTCAAATAGGTCCCCAGATGAGTTGCTGTCGATGACCACCGATGCCCTGCTCGCGCAGTCGGCGATCGACCGGCTCACCTCCTCGGCGCACACCCTCGTCATCGAGGGCCCGTCCTACCGGCAACGCACCCGTCCCGGGCGTGGCGTGGTTGACAGTTCAGAAGGCGAGGTCGATGCTCGATGACACCTTCGGGTGGTCCCATGCTCGTGGCAACGAGGTGGTCCCATCACCCTGGCAAGCGACACTTTGGGGCTGGGGCCGCTTTCAGGATTCCGGGGCCATGACCAGGGGCTATGCGAAGACCCCTGTTACACCACTCGGTGGGACACCATCCAGGCCCTCAAGTCGGCCGCGTCCGCCTTCAGTTTTCCGCAACGCCGACCACCGACGCCCACGCACACGGCGCGCGACCATACGCCGAGCCCGCAGGCACCTCCTCACGGTCAACTGTCGAGAACCGGATGCCCGGGCACTTGCCGCTTAGAAACCGATCGGTGTATCGTGGTGGAAACCGATCGGTTTCAAGGGTCTCATGGCCCACGGGCATCGGCGCAGCGTCAGTCGGTCGGTGCCGTTGACCGCCAAGCCGATGCAGAGATCAGTCCCGAACGCGCCGCGCCCGGCGCGTGCTGATCGCGTGCGTACTCAACCTCGGAGTCAAAACCATGCCTGCTCATGCCACCTCCACCATCTTCGTCATCGGCGGCACAGGGGCTCAAGGAATACCCATCGTTCGCGCCCTCGTCGCCGACAAGAAGTACTCCGTCCGGGTCCTCACCCGGGATGCCACCTCCCCCCGGGCCCAGGCTCTCCTCGCGCTCGGCAACGTATCCATCCTCGAAGGGTCATTTGCCGACGAGGACGTGCTGCGCGAAGGATTTCGCGGCTGTGACGGGGCGTTCATTAACATCGACGGGTTCAACACCGGCGAGAAGACCGAGACCTACTGGGCCATCCGCAATTATGAGATAGCGATCGAAGAAAGAATCAAGTTCTTCGTCTATGGAAACCTCGACTACGCCCTGAAGAAATCAGGCTACGACTCCAAATTCCGCACCGGCCACTATGACGGCAAGGGCCGCATGGCCGAATGGGTGCTGTTCCAGAACGAAAAGAACAGGGACCGGATGGGAGCAGCGGTCTTCACGTCAGGTCCCTACATCGAGATGGTCATCTCACCGCTCACGCCCATGACGCCCACCATCGAGGACGGTGTCGTCACGTGGCGAGTCCCGCTCGGCGAGGGAGCTGTTCCGCATGTGGCTCTCGAAGACTGCGGATTCTATGTCCGCTGGCTCTTCGACCATCCGGAACGGGCCAATGGCATGGACCTCGAAGTCGCCATCGAGCACATGACCTACACCGCTATGGCTGCAGCATTCGAGAAGGTCACCGGGCATCCGGCCCAGTACATCGACACTGATCTGGACACATACTGGAACAGTCCGGACCTGAGGGGAATTGCTGATCACCCTGCCGGGTACAACGCCGATCCCAACGACAAGAGCACCATGAGCTTCCGCGACAATTTCACGGGCTTCTGGAATGTGTGGAAGCACGGAATCATCACCAGGGACTACGCTCTGCCCCTCTCTGTCAACCTGGTCTGAGACACAATCTGTGTCTGTAATCAGTGAGGTTTTGAGGGCGAGTTCGGAGTAGGAAGCATTGAGTAGCGAAG
>NZ_JBHXWI010000101.1:0-26982 GCF_042671975.1 Rhodococcus sp. NPDC127593
AGACGCTGCAGGCGTCTCTGCTCCTTCACCCGCTCGTCGTGGACGACCTTGTGACTGGCAAGGTCCAGATCTTGCTGTGTGGACATGACTTTCCTTCCGGGGCCGTCGGGACGCCCGGCACACGCAGTGGTGTGCCGGGCACCGCGCTCAGCGGCTTCCGCTCTTCGCGTACTCGGCGATCGAGTCGATGTTGGACTGGTCGATGAAGGCGGGACCGGTCAGGGTCGGCGTACCGCCACCGATGGTGTTGCGGTTGTTCAGGTACAGCCACAGCGAGTCCACGGCAAGGTAGCCCTGCAGGAATGGCTGCTGGTCGACTGCCCACTGGACGTCTCCGGCCTTGATCGCGTCGACGAGGGCTGCGTTGGTGTCGAAGGTGACGATCTTCGCGGAGCTGGCAGCATTGGCGACGGACTGGATGGCCGTCAACGCGATCGGTGCTCCCAGTGCGACGACGTGATCGATCGAGGGATCCTGCTGCAGTTTCGCGGTAATCGTCGCCTCGACCGACGGGAGATCCTTGCTGTTGACGTTGAGGATCTCGGTTTGCCCTTTGAACCCTTCGACTACGCCGGCACAGCGTGCTTCGAGCGCGACCTGGCCTTGCTCCTGGATGACACACAGCGCCTTCTTGGTGCCGTCAGCGGTGAGGCGCTGCCCGGCCGAGATGCCGGCGAGCTTCTCGTCCTGGCCGAAGTACTGGGACACGCCCTGGGCCTGGTACTGGTCGAAACCCGAGTTGAAGGCGACGATCGGGGTGCCTGCGTCGACAGCGGCCCGCACGGCCGGCGCCATGGCGTCGGGCTTGGCGAGTGTGAGGGCGATGCCGTCGACCTGGCTGTCGAGGGCGCTCTGGACCAGGTTGGCCTGATTCGGCGCCTCGGGGTCCGAGGAGTAGCGCAGTTCGATGTTGTCCTTCGCCGCCGCGGTTTCGGCGCCCTTGCGGATCAGGTCCCAGAAGGTGTCGCCCGGAACCTCGTGTGTGATCATGGCAATGGTGGCGTGAGGCGTGTCCGCGGTACCGGCGCCCATGCCGGAACCCGCCGATTCCGGTTTGCCGCCGGTGCCCGAGCATCCGGCGAGCAGTACCGTTGCGGCGACACCGACCGCCAGGGTGGTCACCCGGCGAGATGTGGTCCGTTCGGCCGGTGTGAGCCGGCGCTTGTTCGTGTCCATCGTGATTGACCTTTCGGGATGCCGCGACCATCCAGCTGTGGGGTGGCAGCTGGGAGGAGAGGAGGGGGAAGCGAAGAGGGGGAGTAATTACCGCGGGGGAAGACCCGCGGCGGTGTACGCGGCGTCGACGAACCGCATGTTCGTCACGGCGTCGTCGGCATCGATCGGAAAGGGAGTCCCGCCCAGCAGGTGGTTGGCGAAGACCTCGAGCTGGTACGTGTAGGTCGAGCGGGTGCCGAGGTGCAGGGTCGTCGTTCCGGCGTCGGTGGTGACGGTGATCCGGTCGTCGCCGTACTGGAGCATGTAGTCGTGCGCGAGTGCCTCACCTCGATCGCCGACGAGCCGTAGCGTCATCTCGAACCGATCCCAGTTCATCGAGTTGATGCTCGAACCCATTGCACCATTGGGGAATACGAGGTCGATGTCCATGGATTCGTCGACTCCCGTGGTGCGTTCGACCGCGCGGGCCGCCACCACGGACGGGGCGCCGCCGGCGAACCGACCCAGCCGGCGGTGCACGTGCAGGCCGTAGCAGCCGAGGTCCATGACTGCCCCGCCGGCGAGTTCGAGGCTCCAGCGCGGGTCGTCCGGCTTGGGTTCGGGCATCCGCATGATGACCTCGACCCGCTGAAGCTCGCCGAGCGTGCCGTCACCGAGCAGATCGAACATCCGACCGATGATCGGATGGAACAGGTAGTGGAACCCTTCCATGATCGGCGCACCCCGTTCACGCGCCGCCCGCCGCACCGTGTCGGCTTCGGCGGCGTTGCGCGCGAACGGCTTCTCGGTCAGGACCGCCTTACCGGCCTCGATCGCCTTCAGATTCCATTCGGCGTGGAAGGCGTTGGCCAGGGGGTTGTAGACGACGTCGACCTCGGGGTCGGTGATCAGATCGGCGTACGAGTCGACGACCCGCTCGACGCCGTGTGTCTGCGCGAACATCTCGGCACGACCACGGTCGCGGGCGGCGACCGCGACCAGCCGGTGCCCGAGGGCCCGCGCAGGCTCCACGATCGCCAGCTCCGCTATCCGCGAGGCCCCGAGGATGCCGATCCGCAGCTCGGTCACAGCTGCAGACTCCGCAGGAACGCGGCGCTGGTCTTGACGTCCGCAACCGGTCCCTCGCCGTTCGGCTCGCCGGCAAGAATGGTGTCCTGCTCGAGGGTGAACCAACCGTCGAAACCGGATTCCACGAGGGTTCGGACCACGCCTGCGACATCGACGTCACCGGTGCCGAGCGGGGTGTACATACCCTGGGCGACGGCCTGCGTGTAGCTCAGCTCACCGGCCTGCACGCGGGCGGCGAACTCGGCGTCGACGTCCTTCAGATGCGTGTGGGTGATCCGGTCCGCGGCGGCGCGGGCCAGTTCGAGCGGATCGGTACCGCCGATGAGTAGATGCCCGGTGTCCAGGCACAGCGGAATCGAGGAGCCGTCGAGGACCCGCTGGACCTCGGTGTTCTTCTCGATCATGGTGCCCACGTGCGGGTGCAGGACGGCACGGATGCCCTGCTCGGCGGCGACGTCGTGCAGCCGGTCCAGGTTCGACAGCAGGGTCTTCCAGCCGGTGTCGTCGAGGTCGGGTCGCGAGTCGTAGCCGTCGGTGCCGGTTATCGCGGCCAGCACCAGTACCTCGGCGCCGGCGGCCGTGAACGCGGCCAGGGTGCCGGTGATATCGGGGACCGGGTCGTGGCCGGGGTCGTGCAGCAGCACCGGGGTGAAGCCGCCGACCGCCTTCAGGTCGTACGAGGCCAGCGTGGCCGCCAGTTCCTGCGGGTCGGCGGGCAGGAATCCGACGGGGCCGATCTCGGCGGCTTCCAGGCCGGCGTCGCGCATCTCCGTCAGCACCCGCTCGGGGCCGAGCTGGTGACCCCAGCCCGGGACTTCGCACACACCCCACGAAATAGGTGCTCCTGCAATACGAATCATCGTCGAACCTCATTCATCCGGACGGGCCGGTGTTGGGAGAGGGAAAGAGTGGCCGCCTCGGCGATCCAGGCCACCTCGAGGGCGTCGGCGGCGGTGCACGGCGAGGGTGCGGTGCCGGCGATCACCTCGAGGAATGCGCCGAGTTCGGCGCGATAGGCGGAGGTGAAGCGGTCCATGAAGAACTGGTGCGGTGGGCCGTCGGGAAACGCGACGTCGGGTTCGAGGTTGCGGACGGGCGCGCTTCCATCCCAGCCGGCGACGACGCTGTCCTGGGAGCCGTGGACCTCGAGGCGGCAGTCGTAGCCGCGGGCGTTGTAGCGCGTGTTCGATACCACGCCGAGGGTTCCGCTCACGAACGTCAGTGTGGTGGTGGCGGTGTCGACGTCGCCGCAGTCGGCGAAGATCGAGTCACCCTGGTTGGTGCCGGCGGCATAGACCTCGACGACTTCCTGGCCGACGACCCAGCGGACGATATCGAAGTCGTGGACGCTGCAGTCGCGGAAGATCCCGCCGGATGCGGCCACGTACTCCGCCGGCGGCGGCGCGGGGTCGAGGGTGGTCGAGCGCACAGTGTGCAGCCAGCCGAGTTCCCCGCCGATGACGGCGTTGCGTGCAGCGGCGAATGCGGGATCGAATCGGCGGTTGTAGCCGATCTGCACCGGCACCGTCGACGACTTCAGGCGCTCGACGACCTCGTAGCTCTCGTCGGCGGTGAACGCGACGGGCTTCTCGCAGAAGACCGGAATCCCGGCGTCGACGGCAGCGAGGATCAAGGGGGCGTGCGCTGGGGTGGCAGCCGCGATCACTACTCCGTCCACTCCGGAGGCGAAAACGGCAGCGGCGTCGTCGACCGCGCGTGCGCCGAACTTGGTGGCGACGGCTGCGGTAACGTCCGGTCGTTCGTCGGTGACCACCAGTCCGTCGACCCCCGGCAGCTGCGCGAGGGTGTCAGCATGGAATGCGCCGATCCGGCCGAGGCCGATCACGCCGATTGTCGATCCCATCAGTCCTGTCCTCCGATGACGGTCTGGTCCCAGTCGATCACCGAACCGGTGACGACGCCGCTGCGCTCGGACAGCAAAAAGACCACCATGTCGGCGATCTCGTCGACCTGCCCGAGCTTGCCCATCGGCACCTTCGCCGCGGCTTCGGTTGCCCAGTTGTCGTCGGCGCCATGGAAGCGTTGCTGGATCGCGGTCTCGCCTTCGGTCTCGGTCCACCCGATGTTGAGACCGTTGATCCGGATCCGGTCGAAGCGGTGCGCGTAGGCCGCGTTGCGGGTCAGCCCCGCGAGCCCGGCCTTTGCCGCCACGTACGGGGCCAAGTAGGACTGTCCGCCGTGCTCGGCGATGGAGATGATGTTGACGATCGTCCCCGGTGCCTTACGTTCGACCATGTCCGCCGCGGCGGCTTGCATGGTGAAGAACGGCGCGCGCAGGTTGATCGCCATGTGCTGGTCGAACAGCTCGGGTGTCGTATCCAGGAGGGTGCCTCGGGTGGTCAGACCCGCTGCGTTGCACAATGCGTCGATCCGGCCGAACTCCTCGATCGTCCGGGTCACCGAGTCCTTTGCCTCAGTGGGATCGGCGAGGTCGGCCTGGATGAAGCGGACCTGCGCCCCCGTCGCTTCGAGTTCGGCGGCAAGGGTTTTGCCGGCTTCGGCTCGGCGGCCGGTGAAGACCACCGTGGCGCCCTCCCGGGCGGCGGCGCGGACGACGCCGGCGCCGACACCTTGCGTCCCTCCACTGATCAGAACGACTTTCCCGTTCAACAAGGTGGCCACTGCATTCCTTTCGTTCTGTTTCTTCCGGCATCAGTGCCGGTGGGTCGGTGATGCACGCGTCCGGTCCGCGTAGTTGCTGGATAATCCAGAAAGCGGCGTGAGTGGGTCGGCGGGTCCTGTCCGTGTGCTCTGTTCAGTCTTGCTGTGACGTACGCCTCAATCAATATGATGTTTCCATCATTTTCACCTCATGGCGGCTTCGCTGTAGGTGGTCGGCCTCGGTGGCCGAGGCTGGATGGCGAACGGAGGTCTGTCGATCAGATGTTGTCCCGTTTCGCAGCGAACTGGTCGGCGATCTCGAAGCACTGCAGGGCCGCGTCCCGTGCCCGGGTGAGTGCGTCGGCGACGGGCAGCTGCCGGAATTCCTCCGACATGTGCTCGATACCCCACGGTCCGTCGAAACCGATGCGGCGTAGCGCATTGATGAACTTCGGGACGTCGAATACGCCCTCACCGCAAGGAACTCGGTTGTCGAAGGTGTCCTCCAGATCGGTTCCGCGCACGGCGGCCCAACCGTCGTCGAGTTCGACTCCGAACACGAAGCGCGACGGAATGAGCTCCGGTAGAAGGTCGTAGTCTGTCCCGCCCCGGAAGGCATGCCAGATGTCGAGGATGAGCCCGCCGTTGGGGTTGTCGACATCCTTGACGAACTGCGCAGCCTGTTCAGTGGTCTTGACGTGGTGCGAGAACGGTGTGTTCTCGAACGCGATCTTCACGCCCGCAGCGGCGCCGTCGGTCGCGAGGGCGTCGAACTGCTCGCAGAGCCGGTCGCGGGAGACGGCGACACCGTCGTCGTCGGCGCCGACCTTGATGTTGTCGACTCCGAGGACGGGGGCGGCCTCGAACAGGTCCCGGCGGACCTGGTCCGATAGTCCGCGGGCTTCGCCCGTGGTCCACCAGTTCGTGATCCACTCGAGTTGGACGTGGGTGATGCCGTTGTCGGCGAGTATTTTCGCGACTTCGCCGAGGCCGATCGTCTCGCGCGTGGCGACGAGGTCGGGGCGGGTCAATCCGAATCCGGTGTAGCCGGCTCGTGCGACGGCTTCGATTCGATCCCGGATCGGGACCGGACTACGGTCCGGACCTCGGGCCGGCATCACATCGCCGGCGGAGGTCCAACATGCGGCCAGCAGTTCCGGCTTCGTGGTGGTTGTCATCTCTATCCCCTCGACTTCAGGTATGTAGTCAGTGTGCACTTGGGATCGGACCAGCGATCAGTGGAAGTCGACCTTGGTTGTGGCACCCTCGTTGTTCATCGAGTCGATCAGGGCGGCGGCCACCTGGGTGGCCCGCAGCCCGTCGCGGGCCGACGCCAGCGGGGACGCCACCTGTGCGTCGAGGGCGTCGACCCACGCCTGCAGCTGGCGTCGGTAGGCATCGGCGAACAGCGGTCGCCAGTCCTCCGGGTAGGTTGCCGCCGAACGCAGCGACGAGTCGACCGTCAGGGCGTGGCTCGGCGCCAGACTCACCGCACCGGTTTCGCCGACTACCTCGCAGCGCACGTCGTAGCCGTATCGGGCATTGACGAACACATCGACCACCGTCAGCACACCGTTGGCGGTGCGTAGCATCAGTATCTGCGGGTCGTGACGTGAGGTGTCCAACGAGGTGGACTTCGGTGCATGCCAGCTGACTTCGACGATCTCGGACCCGAGGAGCCAACGGGTGATGTCGATTTCATGGATCGCAGAATTGGTGATGGTGCTTGCCGAGTCGCCACCTGGGTACGACGTCACATTGCGGTGGGACGCACGCACCAGCAGCGGGGCCCCGACGGAACCGGACCGGATCTCCTGCACCAGGGCCTGGTACGGGGCGTGGAACCGTCGCATGAAGCCCACCGACACGAGCGGATTCTCCAGTGCCAGAGACTCTTCGCGGGTAACCAGGTCGACGCATTCGGCAAGCGTCGGGGCCAGCGGCTTCTCACACAGCACCGGCTTGCGGTGTTCGAGGCACAGCGCCACCTGCTCGGCATGGGCGGAGTCGTGGGAGGCGATCAGCACCGCGTCGACGTCCGGGGCGGTGATCAATTCTGCCGCGGTTGCGACGGTACGCACCGATACCTCCTGCGCGACCGCGTCCGCACGGGCTGCGTCGTAATCGGTTACCACCGTCACCTGCGCACCCGACACCGACCGAGCGAGGGTCCGGGCGTGATCGGCGCCCATCACACCGACGCCGATCACCCCCACCCGCACGCTCACGGTGCCGCCACCGCGGCAGGAGCCCGCCCGTCGAGGACCGCGGCCGCGCCCTCGACCGCGGCGCGGATGGTCAGTGCCATCGCCCGATCGGTGAAGCCCATCAAGTGCGGGCTGAGGATCGTGTTCGCGTGATCGAAAACCGGATGATGTTGCGGTGGTTCGGGATCGAAGACGTCCAGGCCGAGGCCGGCGAGCCGCCCGGACTGCAGCGCCGCGTGTGCGGCGTCGAGGTCGATCAGCGCGCCGCGGCTGCAGTTGACCAGGATCGACCCCGGTCGCATAGTGGCCAGCCGGGACTCGTCGATCAGGTGGTGATTCTCGGCGGTCAGCGGCGCGTGCAGGGTGACGAAGTCGCTGGAGCCGAGGACCTCGTCTACGGTGGCACACCGGTACGCATCGGGGATCTCGGCGTAGGGGTCGTAGGCGCGGACGGTCAGATCGAACGCTTCGGCGATCTGCGCGACCTTGCGGCCGATCCGGCCGAACCCCACGATGCCCAACGTTGCCCCCTCGAGGTCACCGACTGAAACTCGACCGCGCTCGCCCCAGCGCCCGCCCCGCACCATATCGGTGAGGGTCGGCAGTCGCTTCACCAACGCGAGAAGGTGCGCGAAAACGCCCTCGGCGACCGACACCGTGTTACTTCCCGGCGTGATCACCACCGGAATGCCGCGTAGCTGTGCCTCGGCGACGTCGACGAGGTCGGTACCGACACCGGTGCGGGCGAGCACCTTCAGCGCCGGCATGCGGTCGAGCATCGCGGCGTCGACGGTGAACGCCGCCCGCACGATCGCCGCTTCGGCGATCGCCAGCTGCTCCTCGGTGGGGTCGAGGACCAGCTGTTGATTCTCGGCCAGATACGGGTCGACGAGCTGCCGGTCGAGCGGGCCCAAGCCGACGAACAGTTGAGTTGAGATCGTTGTTGACATCAGCGTCCTTGCAGGTGTCGAGAGGGTACGGGGCGGGCCGGGTGTCAGGCGGTACGGGCGGCGGTGGTGCCGGCGACGTCCTCGAGCTTCTGCCACAGGCCGGTGGCGGCGGACTCTTCGGCGGCAGTGACGATCGCGGCTGCCGATGCGGCGTCGTGCACGTTCGAGTTCTCCTGCGGCCCTCCGGTGACGGCGAGGAGGAACTTCTTGGCCTCGATGGTCTTGAGGTCGTCGAAGCCGAGGGCGTTGCCCGGGCCGGGCTGGAAGCGGGAGTAGTCCCCGTGCTTCGGGCTGGCGTTGACCGTCGTGTAGCCCCGTTCGGCGTTCGTGCGGCCGAGGCACACCTTCAGCTCGTTCATCCGCTCGAAGTCCCACTTCAGCGAGCCGTCGGTGCCGTAGACCTCGATCTGGTAGCCGCACTCGGGTCCCACGATCACCCGGGACGCCTCGATTGTGCCCACCGCACCCGATCCCGGTCCCTCGGATCCGAATCGCACCAGCGCCCCGGCGTAGTCCTCGTTCTCCACCGAGCCCATCTCACCGTTCTCGATGACCGCGAAGTGGGTGCGCGACCCCATCTCCAGCTTCGGGCGTTCGGTGTAGACGGTGCTGGTGAGCGCGTTGATCTCCGCAATCGGGCCCACCACGTACTGGCACAGGTCGCTTGCGTGGCTGAACAGGTCCGCCAGCACGCCGGAGCCGGCGAGTTCACGGTCGAACCGCCACGACAGCGCACCATTGGGCTCGTTGGCGTAACCGGAGAAGAAGGAGGCGCGCACGTTGGTGATGCGGCCGAGCTCGCCGTCGGCGATCAACTTCCGGGCGTGCTCGACGGCGGGGGCGTGCCGGTAGTTGTAACCGATGGAGGTAATCACCCGGGCTTCGGTGGCGGCGGCCTCGATCGCGGCGGTCTCGGTATGGCTGCGCCCGACCGGCTTTTCGATCCAGAGGTGCTTGCCCGCTTTCGCCGCGGCAATACCGATTTCGGCGTGCAGGAAGTTGGGTGCGCAGATGGACACGACCTCGACGTCGGGGTGCGCGAGGACGTCACGGTAGTCGGTGGTGCCCTCGGCGAAACCGAGGACGTTCTGGGCGAATTCCACGCGGCTGGGTGCGGTGTCGGCGGCGATCACCAGCTTCGGGGTGATCCCGAGTTCGGGGTAGACGATCGGGACGTCGCGGTAGGCGCGCGAATGCAGCTGTCCCATCCAACCGACGCTGATCAGTCCGACTCCGACGGTGCGAGTTTCGGTCACGGTGATGTTCCTTTAGTTGTTCTATTCGGGGCGGGCTGTGGCGAAGGCCTCGGTCAGGGCAGCGGCGAGCAGGGTCGAGTCGGAGCCGATCGCCACGAATCGGAAGCCGAGTTCGACGTAGCCGGCGGCCAGGGCGGCGTTCGCGGCGAGGATGCCCGCGATCTTGCCGTGCTGGTGAGCGGCCTCGAGCACCCGCCCGAGTGCGGCGGTGAAGACCGGGCTGTCGAACTGAAGCGGCACACCGAGCGCGAAGGACAGGTCCAACGGTCCGACGAAGAGCACGTCGACCCCGTCCTGTGCGGCGATCTCGTCGACGGCGTCGAGGGCGGCGAGGGTTTCGATCTGGATGACCCCCAGTGCGGACTGCTCGTCCGCCAGCAGCGCGGAGCGGTCCATACCCCACCGGCAGGAGCGGTTGTAGGTGGCTACCCCGCGGTCTCCGTGCGGCGGATACGCCAGATGCGTGACCGCGTCGGCGACCTGGTCGGGCTTGTCCAGCCGCGGGACCATGATCCCGGCCGCGCCCTGGTCGAGGGCCCGGCCGATCCGGATCCGTTCACCGGATTCGATCCGCACGACGGTCGGAACGCCGTAGCTGCCGGCGGCGAGGATGCCGTCGCGCAACACGTCCTCGGATCCGGACCCGTGTTCGAGATCGATGAGGATCCAGTCGGCGCCGGCGGCGGCACACACCTCGGCTGCAGTCGAGGACGCCATGCCGACGAAGGTGCCGACCGTGGTCTCCCCGTCGGCCAATCGCTGACGGAGCGTGCCCTTGTCGAGTGGAGTGTTGCTCATCCGAACCACCTCTGCCGTCCCACGGCGTTGTCATAGTCTGCGCGCAGGGTCTGAACCCATTCCTGATCGGACACTTCGGCGGGTGCGACATCCCACCACACGTCCCCACCGGGCAGGTCCACGTGCGGCACCGTCGGCACCACGATCACGACCGGACCGGACGCGGTCCGGGTCTCGTCGAGGGCGGTGCGCAACTCGTCGGCGGTGGTGGCGCGGATGGCTCGCGCGCCCAGTCCTTCGGCGATCTGCCGCAGGTCGACCTTCAGGTAGTCGCCCTCGAGGCGCGCCTTCTCGCCGGTCTCGGCGATGATGTCACCGTCGGTGCGGTAGCGGAACTCGTTGCCGAATTCGCGGCCGTTGCGGTTCATCTGCAACCGGTGGATGACCTGGTAGCCGTGGTTCTCGGATACCACGACGGTCACGTCCAGGCCCTCCTGGGCGGCGGTGACCAGCTCGGTGGGTGCCATCAGGAACGTGCCGTCGCCGATGAAGGTGACGATCCGTTGGCCTTGGTTGCCCTCGGCGAGGCGCACACCCATCGCGGCGGGGATCTCGTATCCCATGCAGGAGAACCCGAATTCGAGGTGGCAGTGCCGGTTCCCGGTCGCGTCCCACACCTTCTGCAGGTCGCCGGGCGGGCCGCCGGCGGCGGCGATGATCGTGTCGCCGCCGCGGGCGTGTTCCTGCAGCAGCCCGATCAGCTGCGGCTGGGTGAGCAGGGCGCCGGTGACCGGGGCGTGTGGGTGCGCGGCCGGGTCGAAGGCGGTGTCGGGGTCGAGGGCACGGGCCCGGATCGGGGCCCAGTCCGCCTTCGCGGTCCGCGCGATGTCCTGCCAGGCCGCGCTGGTGGTGTGTCCGGCGAGCGCGGCGGTCAGCGCCTCGAGTCCGAGGTGGGCGTCGGCGAGGATCCCGGTGGCACCCTGTTTACGGGTGTCGCCGTCGACGACGTTGAGGGACGCGAACCGCACGTTCTCGTCCTCGAAGATCGACTGCGATCCGGTGACGAAGTCGGTCAGCCGGGTCCCGACGCTGAGGACGAGGTCGGCTTGCTTGACGACGATGTTGGAGGCGAAGTTGCCCTCGAGGCCGACGCCGCCGAGCTGCCACCATTCGTCGCGGCTGACCGCGCCCTTGCCGCCGAACGACTCGACCACCGGGATGCCGGCCTGCTCGGCGAGTTGCTCGAGGGCCGCGGTGGCGTCCGAGTAGTGCACGCCGCCGCCGGCGATGATCACCGGACGCTGCGCCTCCCGGATCTGGGCGGCGACCGCGTCGACCTCGGCCGGATCGGGCAGCGGGCGGCGGATCTTCCAGTCGCGGGGTTCGAAGAACTCGACCGGAAAGTCGAAGGCGTGGGACTGGATGTCCTGCGGCAGCGAGAGCACGACGGCACCGGTGTCGCTCGGGCTGGTCAGCACCCGCATGGCCTGGGGGAGTGCGGTCAGCAGTTGCTCGGGGCGGGTGATGCGGTCGAAGAACTTCGCGACGGGACGGAAGGTGTCGTTGACGGTGGCGTCCGCTTCGCTGGCGTGCTCGAGTTGCTGGAGTACCGGTCCCTGATGGCGGGTGGCGTAGGTGTCGCCGGGCAGCAGTAGCAGCGGCAGCCTGTTGATCGTCGCCAGGCCTGCGGCAGTGACCAGGTTCAGCGCACCCGGACCGATGGACGCGGTCACCGCGAGGGTGGCGCGGCGGCGGCTGGCCTTCGCGTAAGCGGTGGCGATGTGCGCGAGGTACTGCTCGTGCCGACCCTGGATGAACGGCAGGTCATCGGACAGTTCGTCGAGGGCCTGTCCGAGGCCGGCGACGTTGCCGTGGCCGAAGATGCCGAGTGCGGCGGGGATCAGGCGCCGCCGGTCGCCGTCGGCGACCGAGTATTGCGCGGCGAGGTATTTCACGACCGCCTGGGCCGTGGTCAGCCGGACTGTCTTGTGTGTGCTCAGTGGTGTCATGTCGTCGTTTCTGTGAGTGCCACGAATGTGTGTGAGCGGGAGACGGTTACCAGGGGCGGCCGTGCAGGATGATGGTCTTTTCGTCGGTCATTTCCTCGACCGCGGACCGGACACCTTCCTTGCCGATACCGCTGCCTTTGAGACCGCCGTACGGCATCAGGTCGGCGCGCCAGAGCGGCGTCCAGTTGATGTGGATGTTGCCGGCGTCGATCTGGCGCATCGCCCTGGTCGTCGCCGAGACATCGGAGGTGAACAGTCCTGCGCCGAGGCCGTACTCGTTGTCGTTCGCGAGGGCGATCGCGGATTCGATGTCGGGGGCGGAGGAGACGGCGACTGCGGGGCCGAACAATTCGTCGCGGCTGAACGGGGAGGCCGGATCGACGCCGGCGACGACGGTGGGGGAGACGACGGCGCCGTCGCGGTCACCGCCGGTGAGGACCTTCGCTCCTGCCAGGACTGCCTCGGCGATAGCCGAATGCACGCGTGTCGCTTCGGTTTCCGAGATCAACGAGCCGAGCTTGGTGTCGGCGTTCGCGGGATCGCCGACGACGATGTCTTCGACCTTCGGGACCAGGGCGTCGAGGAAGTCCGCCTCCACGCGTTCGTCGACGATCACCCGTTGCACGCTGATGCACACCTGTCCGGCATTGATGTATCCGCCGGCAGCGACCGCCGAGGCGGCGAGTTCGATGTCGGCGTCGGGCAGCACGATCACCGGGCAGGACGCGCCCAACTCCAAGGACAGCTTCTTGATTCCGGCGATGGAGGCCAAACGGGTGCCGGTCTGGGTGGAACCTGTGAAGGACACCTTGCGCACCCGGGGGTCGGTGACCAGGATGTCACCGAGCACGGAACCCGGTCCGGTCAGCACCGACAACGCCTCGGGCGCGAGGCCGGCGTCGACGAAGCACTCGGCGAGCTTCAGTGCGGTCAGCGGGGTGGTGCGGGCCGGCTTGAGTACCACCGCATTACCCGCGGCCAGTGCGGGAGCGATCTTGTGCAACACCAGCAGTGCCGGGTAGTTGAACGGGGTGATCGCCACGACTATGCCGCAGGGCTGGCGCAGGGTGAAGCCGATCTTCTCGAGCCCGGTTCCGGGGTTGGCGTCGAGCGGCAACGTCGAGCCGTAGAGCTGGCTGCCTTCGAAGGCTGCCAGTCGGATGATGCTGCCCGACCGGCTCGCCTCACCACGCGCTTCGCTGATCGGCTTGCCGGTCTCCGCACTAATGGTCTGCGCGATGTCCTCGGCGCGCTGTTCTGCCAGATCGGCGGCCCGCATCAAAATGGCGGCCCGTTCGTGCGCGGGCATCGACCGCAGTACCCGCGCACCGACCTCGGCGCGATCGAGGGCAGCGGTGGCGTCGGAGACCGTCGCGACGGGCACCGTGTCGACCGCGCGGCCGTCGAACGGTGACCGGACGGTCTCCGTGCGGCCGTCTGCGGCGGTTCGCCATTCACCAGCGAGCAACATATCCATGTCGGGACTCCATACGTCGAGTTCGCGGTCACCCCGCATTTGCAGCGGGTGACATTGATTGCAAGCGAAATGTTTGTCGCCGGACCTGAAAGCGGGCGATTCGGTTGGAAATCGAAAGATCATGTGCCTGCGACAGTTCCGGACCTGACGCGGGATGCAGAGGGGCGTCGGTGACGCCCGGGCAACCGGTCAGCGCGGGTGCTGACACCGATCGTGGTGGGCCCTTGGGCGCTCGCCCGTCGGGAGGGCCGAAGCGGGGCGCGCATGTGAAGTGCCGCTCTTTCTCATGCAGCCAGTCTTGCTGTGATACGCGCCTCAATCAAGACGAAATATCCATCAAATATCCCTCATTCCGAGGGGACTCCATCATGGGTCGAGGTCGCCTGGGGTGAACGTCGGACGCGTTGTTCACGCAGATGGAGGGACTGGGAGGGCGCCGGTGTTGTAGCGCTACAATACTCGGATCCCGCAGTGACGGAACTGATTGTGCTCGCCGTTCCGGCGGTGACTTGTTCGTGCTGCTGACGGAATGTTCGAGCGACACCGAGGAGTCCTCGGGCACGTCGATGTGGCAAACCACGACGACGTCGTCGGCATCGACTACTGATCTTCTCCACAACGTCGGGTGAGATGGACTTGTGGTCGACGAATATTCTCGTGTGGGATCCACAGGCGGAAGATCGACACCACCGGTGGCTCGCCACCGCCGCTGTCCCGACAACCCGAGTAGGAAAGCATGAACTACTTCGTTCCGCGAGGCGGCCTGCCGCCGCAAACCGACCTGACCACCGATCGCGCGGTCTTCACGGAGTCCTACGCGGTCCTGCCGCGTCGCACGATGAGCGATATCACCGCCAGTCTGCTGCCGCACTGGAACGGGACCAGGGTGTGGGTGCTGGCGCGGCCGTTGACCGGATTCGCGGAGACATTCTCGCAGTACATCGTCGAGGTGTCGTCTGGCGGCGGTAGTGACCATCCCGATGCCGATCCGAGCGCCGAGGCGGTCGTGTTCGTCGTCGACGGTTCGCTGACTCTCACACTCGGCGGGGTCGAGCATGTGCTGGACGCTGGCGGCTACGCCTTCCTCGCTCCCGGCGCCCGGTGGACCCTGAACAACCACGGTCCGGCCACCGCGACGTTCCACTGGATCCGCAAGACCTATCAGCAGGTCGACGGCATCGAGGTGCCCGAGTCTTTCGTGACCCGGGAGCAGGATATCGGGGGCATCGAGATGCCCGACACGAACGGGGCATGGAAGACCCAGCGGTTCGTCGATCCGACCGACATCCGCCACGACATGCACGTCAATATCGTGTCCTTCGAACCGGGCGGTGCGATCCCGTTCCCCGAGACGCACGTCATGGAACACGGCCTGTACATCCTCGAGGGCAAGGCGGTGTATCTGCTCAACAAGGATTGGGTCGAAGTGCAAGCGGGCGACTTCCTATGGTTGCGTGCCTTCTGCCCCCAGGCTTGCTACGCGGGCGGGCCGAGTCGCTTCCGCTATCTGCTCTACAAAGACACCAACCGGCACGCCGGCCTCCAACTCGGACTCTCGTGAAACTTGGTCATACTCCTGTGTGTCCCTGCTGATTCGCAGGGTGGCGGCCCACCGATCCGCTGTGCGTAGGGTCAATGCGGTCGGCTGGGAGCATGGTGTTCGGTGCCGAGTTGTTCCTGGCTGGCGGCCCAGGAGGCGAGGAGCTTGAGTGCGTCGGCGGTGGGTGTGCCGGCGGCTGCGGTATAGATGTTGAGCTGAAGGCCGGGTTCGGAGGGCAGTTCGAGTGCCTCGAAGTCGAGGTCGAGTTGGCCGACGGCGGGATGGCGCAGGCGTTTTCGACCGCTGCGGTGGAATCGAACGTCCTGTGATGCCCAGCGTTGGCGGAAGAGTTCGCTTCGGGTGGACAGTTCCCCGACCAGCGCGATGAGTGCTTTGTCGTGGGGGTTGCGGCCTGCTTCGAGTCGCAGCATGGCGGCGGCGTCCCTGGCGATGGTGTCGTAGTCGACGAAGAATTCTTCGGCGGCCTGGGGGTGGAGGTAGACGAATCGGGTGGTGTTGGCGGGGCGGCGGGGGTCGGCGAGCACGGGGGAGTAGAGGGCGCGGGCGAGGTCGTTCATCGCGATGATGTCGTGGCGGCCGTTGCGGATCCAGGCCGGTGCGTCGGTGATGGCATCGAGTACTTGCTGGATTGCCGGGCGGACGGTCACCGCCGGAGTGCGGGGGCGGCGGGTCGTGCTTGCTTGTGCTTGCCGGGCGAGCGCCAAGAGGTGATCGCGTTCGGCGTCGTCGAGTTGAAGGGCGACGACGAGGGAGTCCAGAACGCTGTCGGAGGCGCCGGCGAGGTTGCCGCGTTCCATACGGACGTAGTAGTCGACCGAGACACCGGCGAGCATGGCGACCTCTTCGCGGCGCAGGCCCTTGACACGGCGGTTGCCGCCGTACACGGGTAGTCCGCTCTGCTCCGGGGTGATGCGTGCGCGCCGCGTGCTGAGGAACTCGCGGATTTCGGTGCGCAGGTCGGTCGAACTCATGAGTCCACGGTAGGCAGTGACCGCCGGATGTGGGAGGTACTGGCAGTACCCGGAACGTCCGTGACTCCCGGGGCGGCCGGAATGGAGGTCAACTGGGTGGCATGAAAGCGACGTACATGTTCGGCGCGGGCGATGTCCGCGTCATCGATGTTCCTGATCACACCATCCAGTCGTCCACCGACGCTCTCGTCCGGATCGTGCGGGCCTGCGTGTGTGGCAGCGACCTGCATCCCTATCACTCCATGGACGTCGATCCTGCGGGCAGGTCGATGGGGCACGAGTTCATCGGTGTCGTCGAAGCGATCGGTTCGGATGTGAGGACATTGCGGGTCGGTGACTTCGTCATTGCGCCGTTCGCGGTGTCGTGTGGGACGTGCGTGTTCTGCGCTGCGGGTCTGCAGACCTCATGTGTGCGCGGCGGGTTCTGGAATGACGCCTCGTTGGGTACGGCGGGTGGTCAGGCCGAGGCGGTCCGGGTGCCGCTGGCCGACGGCACGCTGGTGAAGGTGCCGGTGCGCGAGGACGCCGACGATGCGCTGCTCGATTCCTTGTTGACGTTGTCTGATGTGTACGGCACCGGCTGGCATGCTGCGGTCCGGGGCGGCGTCGGCGAGGGCAGTGTCGTGACTGTGATCGGTGACGGGGCGGTGGGATTGTTGGCGGTGCTGTCGGCTCGCCGGCTCGGTGCCGAGCAGATCGTGTTGATGGGGCGGCACCAGGCGCGGACCGATCTCGGTCGCGAGTTCGGTGCGACCGATGTGGTGGCCGAGCGCGGCGAGGAAGGGATCGCGAAGGTCCGTGAGCTGACCGGCGGACTGGGCAGCGCGGTCGTCCTCGAGGCGGTCGGCCACCGGCCCGCCTACGATCAGGCCGTCGGCGTCGTCCGCGCGGGCGGAGTGATCAGCCGCGTGGGGGTGCCCCAGTACGAGGACGCGCCCGTCGGATTCGGGAGCCTGTTCGGGCCGAACGTCACCCTGACCGGTGGTCCGGCGCCGGTGCGCGCCTACATCGAGCAGCTGCTTCCGGCGGTCCTGGACGGCACTGTCCAGCCAGGGAAGGTGTTCGACCGGACCGTCGGCCTCGGTCAGACGCCGCAGGGCTACGCCGCGATGGATGCCCGTGACGCGCTCAAGGTCGCGGTCCGGCCGTGACCACCGCCGTTTCCGGTCGGGCCACAGCCACCCCGCCCGCGATTCTGGGAATCATCCTGGCAAGCTATTTCATGGTGCTGCTGGACAACTCGGTGATCTTCACCGGGTTGCCGAGCATCCGATCCGGGCTCCAACTGTCACCGGCGGCGCTCTCGTGGGTTCAAGACGCTTACACTCTGGTCTTCGGCGGCCTGCTCCTGTTGGCCGCCCGCGCGGGAGACATCGTGGGGCGGCGCCGACTGTTCAGGATCGGTCTCGCGATCTTCGGTACCGCCTCCTTGCTCATCGGGCTCGCACCGGCGGGATGGTGGATGATCGCCGCCCGCGCGGTGCAGGGAATCGGTGCGGCGATCGTCGCACCGACCTCCTTGGCGTTGATCACGACCTACTTCGACGGCGAGGCCCGCAACAAGGCCATTGCCTGGTACGCCGCAACGGCCGGTATCGGCGCCAGCCTCGGCCTCCTGGTCGGTGGTGCGCTCACCGAGTGGATCTCCTGGCGAGCGGCGTTCCTGGTCAACGTTCCGATCGCGGTCGCCTTGATCGTCTGGTCCAGCACAGTGCTCGTGGAAACACCACGGCGAACCGGACGGTTCGACGTGATCGGTGCACTCGGTGCGACGCTCGGCATGGGTGCCGTGATCTTCGGAATCATCGAATCCGCCGAGGCTGGGTGGGGATCGGCACGGGTACAGGCCGCTCTGGCACTCGGGGCCGTCCTGCTGGTCGGGTTGGTCGTCCACGAGGGTCGGGTGCAGCAGCCGATCCTGCCGCTACGATTGTTCCGCAGTCGCGAACGCAGTGGCGCCTATGCCGCTCGACTGCTGTACCTCGGGGCGATGATCGGGTTCTTCTACTTCACGACCCAACTCCTCCAGGACGGGTTCGGCTTCTCCCCACTGCAAGCCGGACTCGGCTTCCTGCCGATGACCCTCGTCAACTTCGTCGTCGCGCTCGTGGTGCCCCGGCTGAACGCCCGGCTGTCGAATGGGACTCTGCTCGCTACCGGGACGGCGCTGACCATGGTCGGCATGGCTTGGCTGAGCCGCATCGGCCCACTCGATACCTATCTCATGGACGTTGCACTACCGATGATCTTGGTGGGCGCCGGGCAAGGCCTGGCGTTCGGGCCGCTGACGAACGCAGGAATCGCCGGCGTAGATTCGGCGGACGCCGGCGCGGCATCCGGACTGGTCAACACGGCCCACCAACTCGGAATGGCACTCGGGTTGGGCGTCCTCGTCGCACTCTCGGCAAACACAGGCAGCAACCTCGACGGACCAGCAGCGGTGACCGACCACGTCGGCACCGCGCTCACCGGCGGCACCATGCTGCTCGTCCTCGCGCTGGTCGTCGTCCTCACGGTGATCGTGCCCGCCGCGCGACACCGCAGTTCGGGTTCGGCCCCGCACCGGCCCGCCGCATGAAATCCGCTGGTCGGGCCAGGTACTGCCGGTACCTGGTCCGACAGGCACTCCCAGCACGCGCTGACCGATCCTAAGGTTTGAAACATGACGATCCCCGGTTTGACATTGAACAACGACATCACGATGCCGGCACTGGGTTTCGGTGTGTACCAGACACCGCCCGATGACACCGTCGCTGCGGTCGAGGCGGCACTGGAGACCGGATACCGGCACATCGACACCGCCGCTGCGTATCAGAACGAACGCGAGGTCGGCGAAGCGATCCGCCGTTCGGGCATCGATCGCTCGGACATCTTCATCGAGACCAAGATCTGGATCACCGACTACGGCTACGACAACACGCTGCACGCCTTCGACAAGAGCGCCCGCAAACTCGGAATCGATCAGATCGACCTGCTGATACTGCACCAGGCTCTGCCCGGCGAGTTCACCGTCACCGTCGAGGCCTACAAGGCGCTCGAGACGCTGCTCGCGGACGGCCGCGTCCGCGCCATCGGTGTCAGCAACTTCATGTCTGACCACCTCACGCGACTGCAGGACGAAACATCGGTGGTGCCGGCGGTCAACCAAATCGAGGTACACCCGTACTTCCGTCAATCCGACGTGCTCACGGCCAACGCCGAACACGGGATCCTGTCCCAAGCGTGGTCCCCTATCGGTGGGATCACCTTCTACCGCGACGGCTCCCACGGCTCCACACTCGACGATCCCACCATCGGCAACATCGCAGCGGCACACGGCAAGACGCCGGCCCAGACGATGCTGCGATGGCATCTGCAACAGGGCCGCCAGGTGATCCCGAAATCGGTCACCCCGTCGCGTATCACCGAGAACTTCGACGTCTTCGACTTCGACCTCACCGCCGATCAACTCGCCGCGATCGACGCTCTCGACACCGGTGTGCGCGGCGGCCCGGAACCCGACGACATCACCCGCGAGACGTTCGGCCTCGAAATCGTCGAAGCCTGAGGAGTACTGCAATGCAGATCGACCCCCACACCCCGACCACCAGGAACCCGCCCGAGCAATTCACCGGTGACGTCTGGCTCGACCGCATCGCCTATCCCCGTGAATCCGGTCAGCGAATGATTGTGGCGAAGGTGCGTTTTGCACCCGGCGCCCGCACCGCGTGGCACTCACACGCCCACGGTCAGACCCTGCACATCACCCAGGGAACTGCGTGGGTGCAGTCCCGCGGCGGCCACAAGGTCGAAGCACACGCCGGTCAAACCCTCTACTGCCCACCGAACGAAGAGCACTGGCACGGAGCAAGCGCCGACTCGTTCATGGAACACCTGGCCATGCTCGACAACGCCGACGATCCGGCCACCACCACGACCTGGCTCGAACACGTCACCGACGACGAATACCTGGCCGGATAGTGTTCCCTCGCCACCCGCCGCACCTCACCGAGCCCACATATTGTCCAAGATCTGTGCGACGTCCCGGGCGCTCATCGGAGCCGCATCGAGATCGTCCGCGCCTGGCCGCAATCCCGCGATCATGACCGCCATGATCCGACGCCAACCTGTGTCGGTGACGCCGCGAGTTGTCGCGATGACGCCGCGGATGGACCAGAAGATGAGATCCAGGTCGGCGTCGGTGGCATCCTCGCGGATGCGACCGTGCCGCTTGGCTCGCGCCAACAGCTCGAACAGGATCCGTCGAAACTCGTCCCTCGAGATCGTTGTCTCATCGTCGTTCCACATCCGAGACAAACATCCACGGTTCGACGCCAGGATGGCACCGCTGCCGTAGAGGACCTGCTCCAGACCTTCGCCATCGGGCGCGGAAAGGGCCTCATGGGCCAGGGCCACGAAGTCCTCGAGTACCTGTCGAACGAGCTCACTGATCAGGGCATCCTTGGTGGGGAACCGGCGGTAGAGAGTGCCGATGCCCACGCCGGCGACCCGGGCGATCTCGTCGACACCCACGTCCAGGCCACGCGCACTGAACACGGTCGCTGCCGCATCGAGTAACCGTTGCCGATTCTCCGCGGCGTCGCGGCGCAGCGCCTTCTCGCTCCCCTGAACGCTCACGTCGGACCTCATTCGGATTTGTCGCCCACCAGTGTGCCTCCCGCGACCATCGCGAGCTCCGCGTGTCGCAGCTTGGGCGACTCTTCGAGATTCGTGGTCTTGTCCCGCTTCATTGCCGGGATGAACAGGGCCGCAACGGCGCCGAGGCCAACTGCCACGCCCAGCATGATGAATCCGTTGGTGTAGCCGGATTCCTGCGGAACCCCCTCGGAGGACGCCCCGGCGGTGACGACGCTGGCCATGAATGCAGCGCCCAGCGAGCCGCCGATCGTGCGGATGTTCGCGTTCATGCCGCTCGCGACACCGGTCTGTTCCGGCGGCACCGCTGCGACGACAACATTCGACATCGCCGAGAAGGCCAGGCCGAAACCGATCCCGACCAAGGACATGGCGAGGTAGATGTCCACCTCGGTCTCATGCAGAAGCGCCACCACGAAATAACCGATCGCACTGACGATCGACCCTGCGATCAGTAGGTTCTTCGAACCCAGTCGTGCCGCCAGGCGGCCGGAGGCGAGTCCGAGCAGGAACATGCCCACGCTGACGGGCAGCAGCATCAGACCCGACTCGGTAAGCGAAGCACCAAAGCCGTATCCCGCGGACGCGGGTGTCTGCAGAAACTGCGGCAGGAAGCCGAATGCGGCGTACATGCCGACCCCCATCAGCAGCGCCAACAGGTTGGCGGCCCAGACGCTGCGGATTCGCATCATCTTCATGTCGATCAGCGGGTTGGCGGATCGCGATTCAACCGCCACCCAGGTCACCACGATGACCGCGGCAGCCACGAGTAGCCCGACGACGATCGGAGAACCCCACCCCCACGCGGGCGCCTGACTCACCCCGAGCAACAACGCGACCAGCCACCCGGACAGCAGCAGCGCGGTGAGCCAATTGATCTTCCCGGCAGTGCGAACGGGGGACTCGGGGACCAGAATCTGCGCGGCTAACCCCGCCAGCACGACCATGATCAGCGGAATCCAGAAGAGCCAGTGGTAACTCAGCACGCTCACGATAGGACCGGCGAGGACGATGCCGAGACCGGCGCCGACAGCGGTGAGCGCGGCGATGACGCCAACCGCTCCCACCACCTTCTCCTCCGGGAACTCGTCGCGGATGATGCCGAACGCCAAGGGCAGTACACCGCCGCCGATTCCCTGGATCACCCGCGCGGCGATCATCACCGGCAGCGACGTGGCCAGGGCCGCGAGCAGAGATCCCGCCGCCAGCGCGACGAGGGCAACCACGAACACACGCTTCTTGCCGTGCATGTCACCGAGGCGTCCCATGACCGGGGTGAAAATCGACGCCGACAACAGGTAGGCAGTCAACACCCACGTCACATTTGCCTGTGTCGTGCCCAGCGCCGACTCGAGGGTGGGCAGCACCGGCATCACCAGTGACTGCAGAAGCGCAAAGGCCCCGACACCGATGGTGAGGACAGCAAAAGTCAGCTGATAGTGCGTCCGCATCGAAGCGGTTTTCATGAATACTCCCAACAAAGCGGAGCGTTCACTCCGCATGCGGAGAATCTATCATTCGACGCGGGGGCGTGCATCGTTCGAGCGGGTGATGGTCGTTCGGGGATGGGGCGGTCGCGCGTGGACGGCTCGGAACCAGAAACCCGCACAACATTGTTGCGATGCGCACACCAACGGACCCGAACTCGCGTCGTGTCTTCCCGCCGTCGGTACGTATCTCGTTGGCTGGGAGAAGGTTCGTGACTTCGCGCACGGTTTCCGCTACGCATTCCATTCACGTCGATGTGGACGCTCCCCGCGCAGCGGGCACCGTGGGTCCCCGACCTCAGAACCAGTGACGGCGCCCGCCGACGGCGCGGCCGGTTCCTCCGAGCAGCGCGAGGATGATTCCGATGACCAACAGGACGATCCCGATGGTCGAGAGGATCGAGATGTGTGCCACGAACCCGATCACGAGCAGAATCAGTCCGAGAATGATCACGATGAACCTCGTCTCGCCGCGGTGTACTCCCTCGCCCCCCGGGGGTACCCCGTCGGCGTTGTCGGAAAACGGATGGCGGTCAGCAGGTGATCCGGGTTGCCTCTCACTGCTTCGTCGAGCGCGACATCGCTGCCGTTTTCGCCGCGAACCTATTCGAGGACGAGCGTCACGACTTCGTTCAGCGGTGCCCGAGCGGTGCGGTAGGTGTTGGCCGGGTGGTCGAGATCGCTCCGAGCCCGAGGCTCCGCGCGGCGAGAAGGAACGCACCCACGTACAAACCGGTGTCGGCCCCGTACGATATATCCAGTGCTGGCTCGCGCCAAAGGATATGGGGCAATGTTGGGCGGCCGCGTCACCGCGATTCTCGCTCCTGTACTGGCCGGATACGCGCTCGTGGTGATGTCACCGAACAATATGTACCGGTCGGCCGTTCCCATTTTGATCGCAGTCGGGCTGCGGTCGGTTTGTTCAGAATCAACGTCTCGCAGGAACGTCCTCGCGTAGACGGCGAGGCGGTGAAGTCCGGCCTCGTGTCGAGGGCTGAGTATTAGAGGTTGCGGTTACCGAAGCGCAGCAAGCACAGTGGTCATGGTGACCGTGACGAGGAGCAGCACGTAACTGACCGCGTGTACCCGTCAGCGAGACGGGATGGATGCCTCAGCGTGACGCTCACCGGGAGTGCGCCGAGGAGCAGCGCCAGGGCCGCGGCCACGTCGACGGAGCCGACCAACCGACTATCCGGCCGGCTTCGTGCTGGATTGGCACGAACACCGTCGTGCGAAGTTTCTGTACGGCGCCACAGGAACAATGGTTGTCGAGACTGGCAACGGCACCTGGACGGTCCTTACTGCGCAAGGTGTCATGATTCCGTCGGCCATACGGCATCGGGTGCGAATTCTCGCTGCTCCGCGAACTGCTGCTCGTCGCCCCGACCTACCCGCCGAGTACGACCGTGACGGTCGCGAGGGTGCCATCGCGGCACTGCTGCTGTTCGAACTGGCGACTCTCAGGTCGCTGCCGCTGCACCTGACGCTGCCCACGTCGGCCGACCTGGTCGCGTTGTGTCGGTCCTATCTCGGCAAGCCGGAGGTCGGGTGACGAATGCCGAGTGAGCGGGCCGGGTGGCGATGAGCGAACGTGCCTTCACCCGGCTATTCCTACGCGAGGTCGGGATCGGTCCGGCGGCCTGGCGCCTGAGGGCCCGGTTGCTGGCGGCCATCCCGATGCTGCGCTCGCAGCCAGTGACCGAGTCGCCTCGGCCCTCGGTTACGTACCTCCGGCAGCCTTCTCATTCGCCTTCAGCCGTGAGTTCGGGATGGCACCGTCCGGGGTCGGCCGACGCGAGGATACGTCCGTGAACAGGTGAGTTGCCGGTCAGGTTGGGTGGTCATGGTCATGGTCACGGTTCAGGCGATCCCAGCGGGTTCGGCGCGTCGGACGGCGTGCCCGCCGAATTGGTTGCGCAGCGCCGAAACGGCTTTCATCGCGGGCGAGTCGTGCTGTCGGGAGGCGAATCGCGCGAACAGTGCGGCGGAGATGACCGGTGCCGGGACGGCGTGGGCGATGGCTTCTTCGACGGTCCAGCGGCCTTCACCGGAATCCTCGGTGTAGCCGGACATCGCGGCCAGGTCGGGGTCCTCGGACAGGGCCTGCACCAGAAGGTCGAGCAGCCAGGAGCGGACCACGGTGCCCTTGGACCAGGCGCGCAGGACCGCGGGCACGTCCACGATCGAGTCCTCGGCGGCGAGCAGTTCGTACCCCTCGGCGTAGGCCTGCATCAGCCCGTACTCGATGCCGTTGTGCACCATCTTCGCGTAGTGTCCGGCGCCGACCGGGCCGGCGTGGACGAACGAGTCCTGGCGGTCACCGTCCGGCCGCAGCGCGTCGAAGACCGGCATCAACCGGTCGATGTCGGCGGTGTCGCCACCGACCATCAGCGCGTAGCCGTTCTTGCGTCCCCATATCCCGCCGGAGACGCCGCAGTCGAGGTAGCGGATGCTTTGTTCGGCGAGGATGTTGGCGTTGATCGTGTCGTCGGTGAATCGGGAGTTGCCGCCGTCGACGACGAGGTCGCCGGGTGCGAGCAGGCGCGAGAGCTGCCCGATCACCTGACGGGTCGGGGCTCCGGCGGGCACCATCACCCACACCGCCCGCGGGCTGGGAAGCGACTCGACCAGCGATTCGACGCTGTTTACATCGCTGGCGGCGGCGTTCGGGTCGTATCCGATCGCCTCGAGTCCGCGTTCACGCAACCGCTCGCGCATGTTCAGGCCCATGCGGCCCAGACCGACCAGTCCCAGTTTCATCGTCACCGTTCCACTTTCGATTTTCGATATCGTGCCGAGGTCTATGTCTACGGGGGTTTCGGGGCGGGCTCACCTGACCGGACGGGCAGCTGACACTGGCCGCTCGGCCAAGTGCATTACCTCGCCGGGCCTTCGACACTGGTATTCGACGCATTGTCTGAATGCGCCTGTGGTGGAGCGAAAGACGGAGTGCAACAGAAGTGACTGTGTCTGAAGTGCAGGAGCGGAACCCGCTGGCAGCTGGCTCGGGCGCCGTTGGTGAGGCGTTGATCGGCAATCCCGGTCAGGTCACCGAGCCGGCGTCGATGGTGATCTTCGGGATCACCGGGGACCTCTCGCGCAAGAAATTGGTTCCGGCCATCTACGACCTCGCGCACGGTGGCCAGCTGCCGCCGGACTTCGATCTCGTCGGCTTCGCCCGCGACAGTTCAGACGCCGAGACTCGGCTGCGGGAGGCGGTGATCGCGCACGCGCGCACACCGTTCGACCCGGTGGTGTGGGCGACACTGGCCGAGCGTATCCACCTCGTGCAGGGGTCGTTCGACGACACCGCGGCGTTCGCGAGGTTGGCCGCCCGGCTGGCCGAAATCGACGTCCGTCGTGGTAAGTCCGGCAATTACGTCTTCTATCTGTCGGTGCCGCCATCCTCCTTTGCAGCGGTCTGCGACCAGCTTGCGATCTGCGGTCTGAACCGGAATGCGCACGGATGGCGCCGGGTGGTGGTGGAGAAGCCGTTCGGGCACGACCTCGCCAGCTCGCAGGCCCTCGGTGTCGCACTGGAACGAGTGTTTCCGCCATCCTCGATCTACCGCATTGATCACTACCTGGGGAAGGAGACGGTGCAGAACATCCTCGCGTTGCGCTTCGCGAACGGAATGTTCGAGCCGTTGTGGAACAACCGGCACATCGACCACGTGCAGATCACCATGGCCGAGAGCGTCGGGGTCCCGGGCCGTGCCGGGTACTACGACGGTGTGGGCGCCGCCCGTGATGTCATCCAGAATCACCTGCTGCAACTGTTGGCGTTGATCGCAATGGAAGAACCCGTCGCATTCGACGCCGACAGCATCGCCGCCGAGAAGATCAAGGTCCTCTCCGCCACCGAACTCCGCGGACCACTCGCGGAGACATCGGCCCGGGGCCAATACGGTGCAGGAGTGGAGAACGGTGTTCCCGTGCCAGGATTGGCTGACGAGGCCGGGTTCCCCGCCGACTCGGCCACCGAGACCTTCGCGGCCCTGACAGTCGGCATCGCGACCCGCCGGTGGGCCGGCGTGCCGTTCTTCATTCGCACCGGCAAACGCCTGGCGCGGCGGACCGCCGAGATTGCGGTGACGTTCACACCCCCCGCCCACGGCTCACGCGCTGCCAGGGCCGCGGCGGTCTCGAATGTGCTCGTGTTCCGGGTCCAGCCGGACGACGGAATCGAACTGCACATCGGCGCCAAACGTCCGGGCGGTGGCATGCACATTCAGCCGGTCAGTCTGGGGATGGACTTTCGGTCGGTGTTCGACCCGGCACCGGAGGCCTACGAACGGCTGATCTGTGACGTGATCCGCGGCGACGCCACCCTCTTCCCCCGCCGTGAGGAGGTCGAATGGTCCTGGCGGGTCATCGATCCGCTCCTCGAGCACTGGGCAGGGTGCGGTCGCCCGGATGCGTATTCGTCCGGGACGGCCGGCCCGGAGTCGGCGGAACGGATCCTCAGCCGGACCGGCCGGGCGTGGCGGTCGCTCTGACCCGTCCGGGCTGGTAAGTGCGGCGGAGGGGGACCGACCGAGGCCGCTCGTGCATTTCCGATCCTTGGGAATGCGAAACCGTAGTTAACGCACGTTCATGAAATGTGGACCGCGATGAGCGCGCTTCCGTCGGTCAACATCGTGCGCCGTTCTGTGTTGTCCGGGGTGCGGGTTGCAGCGCTGCCAGTGCGTATGACTATTTCGAGAACAAGGACGAGCTCCTGGTCGGGTACCCAGGGTGCCGTAGTTGTTGATTTCTGGAGCTGTGAGCTGCGTTTTCAGGTTCCCAGGATCAGGTCGACCGCGTGAACAGGGTTGGCGGCGAG
>NZ_JBHXWI010000102.1:0-25226 GCF_042671975.1 Rhodococcus sp. NPDC127593
CGTCCCCTGGCTCGGTGGCCGCACCGTGCGCTACGAGTTCGCGTGAGCAGACACAAAATGCGGGTCGATTCGCTGAGTGAAAATCGGCGTTAGCGGCCGGGGCGCGCCTGCGTGAGGTGCGGGACCCAGCCGTGGGTGGGCCACTTCTTCAGGCCGACCTGGGCGGGAACGATTCGCTTGTTCACGAATTGGCTCTCCAGTTCGGTGTCGGACTCGGCGGTGAACCGCCACAGCGCCGCGTCACCGGGTCGTGCCACCGACGACCAGGACTTGGCGCGGTACGCGGCACGAACGATGTTGTCCGCGAACACGATCACCGGGATGTCGTCAGTGTTGCGCACAGCAGCACCTGCCGCCCACGCGCCACGGGACAGTTCGTACACCTCCTCCGACGTCACGCCACGCCGGGACGCGGCGGGCACCTCGAGGACGACGCACGGGGTCGGCAGGTTCGGGACAGGTTCCGCTGCGTACTGCAACACGAGGTCGTCGACGCGCACCACGCGATGTTCGCCCGCGCCACCGGCGAGATTGCTGAGCACCGCACCCTCGTTCAGCCCCAGCGCACCCACGACGCCGTTACGCACCGCGTCGGCGACGCCACCGCTGTCGGCGATCCGATGCGCCACGATGTAGTGCTCGACCTCGTGGCCGGAGTCGTAGATCTCGCGGATGCGAGCGATCGTCGCGGCCTTCACCTCGGCGCTGTCGGTTTCCGGATCCTCGAGCGTCTGCCGGTGCTCGTTCTCGGCCAACGCCTCCCACACGTAGCCGTACACCCGGGTGCCGCGCCCGGCGCCGACGTAGAACACCGACCTGTTGCGGGGATCGAGAAGCGCGTAGACGTAGGTGCCGAGTTCCTCACCCACCCGCTTCGGGAACGGCTGCGGCGCGTGGCGGGTCTGGTACACCTCTCTCAGAATCAGTCGCAGCGCCGCCAGTTTCAACGCGACGGGGACACCGCCGTCGATGCCGTCGAAGAGTGCGGTGGCCGCGCCCTGCACCGAGGAGAAGGTGTGCCCGATGTGCCGTTCCAGCGACTTCGTGACGTCCGCGAACTGCGCGAACCGCACCCGGGGGTCGGGTGCCGCGTTGTCCAGGTCGTTGGACGCGAGGAAAGTCTGGACCTCGGAATTGTCGAGCCAGCGAGAAGTGATGTCGATCGGGATCGTCCAGACGGTAGCCATGTCCCTACCGTAAGGGAAAACCTGGGTGAAGAACTCGCACGAGGAAGGCTCGAGGCGATTCGAACCCTTTCGACGTCCTACCGAGTGCGGGAGGATGGAGTGGTACCCATTCCGACGCAGGTTGGGAGAACATTCATGACAGCGCCCAGCTACTCCACCCGCACGGCCGTCGACATCGCGGTCGGCATCCTCATCGCCTATCGCGGATGCTCCGAGAACGATGCGTTCACCGAACTTGCGGAGACCTCCCGCCGCCACAAGGTCGCCCTCGCGCGCACCGCCCGCGCACTGATCGCGTTCATCCAGACCCATCACCACGACCTTCCCGCGTCCGATGTCACCGCTGCGGCTCTGCAGTGGAGCCACGCCACTCCGTACCGTGGCGCGTTCGGTACGGCGGCCTGAATTCGGTCGAAGTCTGAGAATTCTCTGGCTTCGACGGCGCGACGCTGCCCAAACCTTCAGACTCGATGTGAGACCGAACGACCAGCGCACCGAGATACGAAGAGGTAACTGAGTTGACGATCCGCAAAATCACGGTTGCCGCGGTAGCGATCGCCGCAGCCCTCACGATGTCCGCATGTGGTTCCGACGAGCCTGCCGGGCCGAGCGCGACCACCACGACCACGACCGCCGCGACCGAAACCACCGCCGACCTCGTACTGCCGACCGCGGCCGAACTCAACGCCCTGCTGGCAAAGGGCCTCGACCCGGCCACTCCTCTCGAGGAGAAGATCGCGATGGTGGAGGGTTCCGAGCAGGATCCGAACCTGTTCAATCAGGTCGCTGCCGCCTCGCAGCAGGCGGGTGCGCAGGTCCAGGTTCTGGACCCGGTGATCGACAACGGCGACGGCAGCGCCAGCGCGCAGTTGCAGTTGACGATCAACGGCCAGGTGCAGCAGAACACCCTGCCCGCCATCTTCGTACCCGGCGAGAACGGGACGTGGAAGTTGTCGAAGGCGACGGCGTGTTCCATCGTGGCGATCGCGCAGTTGACGTCGCCGGCCTGCCCGCCCGCCTGATCCGGACTTCCGCGTCACGCGCCTTCCAGGGCCTCCCCGATCTCCTGGACGGCGCGGTTGTGCTGATCGGTGATCAGGATGTGTCCTGCCGCGATGGTCAGGGCGACCGGCCATTCGATGATCTCGACTGCGGCGAGCAGTCCGATCGCCGCGAAGAATGCCAGTTGCTCGGGACGCGGCAGCGGCACCTTGCCGAGGATCGGTAGCTGCACCGCGAAGCTGTGGGCCTCCCGCACCCGCTGGACGGCGTCGCTCTGCGACTCCGCCTCCGACGTTCGTTGGGCCATAGTTCGTCTCCCTTGTCCGTGCCGTTTCCCGGTCAGCCACCTTGATCGCGGACCGTGTGAGTCGTGCTGAGTTCTGTCGCCCAGACCGCTGCCGGTGTCTTCTCCGCCGCCGGGGACCCGTTGACCGGGGCGGTCACTCGCGTCCTCACTCCACCGCTGCGGGAGGTGTACGCCGTGCTGCTGCGCGCGGGCGTGATCGAGATCGTCGACTGATCGCCCGCAAACTTTTCGAGCAGCCCCGGTGCGAACGCGGCTGCCGCGGTCGCCGCACCCGCGCATCCCAGCGCCTGGGCCCACCCGACCGGTCCCAGCGGGGTGCAACCGAGGAGCTGACTGATCCCGGGAGTACTGACCATCACGGTGAGTGCGGCCAGTGAACCGCCAGCGGTGAGCACCACGAGCGGGCTCCGTGAATCGATCAGCGTCTGACCCAGCTGCGTGCCGACCAGTGCCACCAGCCCCACCGTCGATGCCCGGCGTTGCCGGCCCGTCACGCTCGCCAGCGCCCATGCCGTTGTCGCGCCTGCCGCGGTGGCGGCGCCGCGGATCGCGACGGTCCGCCACAGCGCCGCACTGTCCGGGCCGCGGCCCTCTCCCCGGGCCTGTTCGTTGGGCGGACTCACGGCGAGCGCGGCCGCGGGCAGGGCGTCCGTGAGCACGTTCACCAGCAGGAGCTGACGCGCGGTGAGCGGCGACCGTCCGGCGATCGCGCTGCCGATCAGGGCGAATGCCACCTCCCCGGCGTTCCCGCCGAGCAGCACCGATACTCCCGCCTGCACCCGCCGCCACAGCTGCCGGCCCTCGTCGAGGGCGTCGAGCAACGCGTCGACGCGGCCGTCGAGGAGCACCACGTCCGCGGCGCTGCGGGCCGGGTCGCTGCCGCGCGAGCTGACCCCGATCCCCACGCTGGCCGCCCGGATCGCGGCCGCGTCGTTGGCACCGTCGCCGACCATCGCGCAGACGTGACCCACGCGTTCGAGGGTCTGCACGATCTGTACTTTGTTCTCGGGCGACATCCGGGCGAAGACGACGCACTTCTCGACGGCGTTCTCCTGCCCCCGGTGCGACAGGGTGTCCCAGTCGATCCCGCTGATCACCTGCTCGGACGACACGGCCAGTCCCAGCTCTCGCGTGATGGCGGTGGCCGTGACGGGATGGTCGCCGGTGATCAGCCGGACCCCGACCTGTAGCCGTTCCAGCTCCGGCAGCAGTCCGGCCGCTTCGGGGCGCGGGGTGTCGGCCAGCCCGAGCAGTCCGACGAGGTGCAGCTCGCTGCCGCACAGATCGTCGAGTACCGCGGCGTCGTCGGCCGCGCGCCGCGCCTGGAAGGGCGTGACGGTCCGGCGGGCGACGGCGATGACGCGCAACCCGTCGGCGGCCATACCGAGAACGGTGTCGTGGACCGCGTCCGCGTCGATTCCGGTGCATGCCGCCACCACGACCTCCGGTGCACCCTTCAACGACAGGTGCGTTCCCGACAGCGAGGCCGAGTAGGGCCGTCCGGAGCGGAACGGTAGAAAGCTGCTCCGGTCGTCCTCGTGCGGAAGCAGGCCCGCTGCCGCGTCGGCGATCGCGACGTCGGTGGCGTGCGCGGCCGGACCGCCGTCGGGGGTCACGGCGCTCCGGCCGGCGCACGCGAGGACGTCCTCGCGTGCGAATCCCGGTTCGGGGACGGCGGTGACGACCCGCAGGCGGTTCTCGCTCAGGGTGCCCGTCTTGTCGAAACACACCACGTCGACGCGGCCGAGCGCCTCCACGGACCGCGGCGCCCGCACCAGCGCGCCCGACCTCGTCAGTCTGCGTGCGGCGGCCTGCTGGGCCAGGGTGGCGACGAGCGGCAGACCCTCGGGAACCGCCGCCACCGCGACCGCGACACCGCTCGTGACGGCCTGTCGCAGTCCGGTGCCGCGCAGGAACCCGACGGCGGTGACCAGGGCGCCACCTCCCACGCTGACGGGCAGGACCCGGTCGGTGAGGCTTCTGAGCTGCGCCTGCAGACCCACGTGCGACGCACTCGCGGGGGTGAGCGCGCCCGCGCGTCCCGCTTCCGTTGCGTCGCCGACCGCGGTGACGATCGCCGCCGCCGTGCCGGTGAGGATCGTGGTTCCCGCGAACACCATGCAGGCGCGTTCGCTGAGCGGTGCGCCCGGAGTCGGCGACGTCTGCTTGCCCACCGGCAGCGACTCCCCGGTGAGCGAGGACTCGTCGACTTCGACGCCCGACGCCTCGACCAGCCGGCCGTCTGCGGGAACCACCTCGCCGGGACCGATCTCGATCACGTCGCCCGGCCGCAACCGCGAGGCCTCCACCTGCTCGGTCACCCGGCGCTCCGGGGACCCGGCGACGCGGTGCGCGGGCGGATCGCCGGCCGCCAGCAACCGGTTCAGCAGACGTTCCGCGTGCAGGCGTTGCACGGCCGACAGCGCAGCGTTGCCCGCCAGCACCGACCCCACGAGCACCGCGTCGATCGGTGACCCCAGCAGAGCGCTCGCCGCCGATCCGGTGGCGAGGACGGGGGTCAGCGGATCCGACAGTTCCGTGCGCATCGCCCGGCCGAAATCCCAGGCCAGCCCAACCGGCCACGCCGTGAGCCGCCCGATCGCCTCGACCGGGGTCAGCACCAGATTCACCGAGCGACGCCGGGACGCCGCGGCCTCCTCGTCGCCGCGCGCCGGCAGCAGACGGCGCACGTCCGTCACCGGCATCTCGTGCCAGGCGTGAATCGGGGCGGCGGGTGGAACCTCGGCCCGCAACACACCGCGCGCGAGGGAATGACCCGTCCACAATCCTGCCGCCGCGCCCACTGTGACCGGTCCGGGTCCGCGGCCACGCACTCCCGGCAGCATGACGAGCGCACCGAGCATCGACGCCGCCGTTGCGATCTCGACGCCGCGCCGGCTCGCCGTCCGAGCGTCCGGCAGGGACCGCAGCACCCGCCAGACTCCGACGAGGTCGTCGACCAGCAGGTCCGCACACCACGGCGGCGGGGCGTCGTCGACGAGGACACCGATACCGACGTCGGCGGACGACAGCGCGTGCGGTGCCCGGCCGGCGACCACCGCGACCGTCGCGCCGTTCGCCTGCAACTGTGCGACGGCGTCACGAAGGTCGGCGTCCAGCGATCCACTCGAGGGGAGCAGATCGTCGAAAGCCGAGCGGAGTCCGCCGAGCGTGTCCACGTTCACCGACACCACCTGGGCGCCCGACGTGCGCGCCTGCGCGAGCACGGCCGCCGCGCTCGCGTGGTGGGCGGGCGTCACGAGAACGGCGGAATCTTCGTCCACGGCTGCCGCGGCGACATCGTCCGGAAGGTCGGCGAGCGCGTGCCAGCCCACCCCGAGAGCGCCGGCCTCCACGGCAGATCGAGCGGCCTCCCACACTCTCGTCCGGTCGGCGTCCCGAACCGCGCGGATGCCGCTGACCCGGAGCTCGGCCGTGTGCAGCACCGACGGGTCCACGACCACCGCGTCGACCCGGTCGAGGCAGCGCAGCGCGCCGGGACGCAGAGCCAGCACGGCGTGGTGATCGGCCAGTCCACGGCCCAGTGTCGCGGCGAAGGCCTCGCGCGCGGTGCGCGCCGCCTTCGGCGCGGCGACCAGGGCCGCGTCCGCGGCGCCTGCGACACTCCGGGTCGCCGCCCCCACCGCGGTCGCGCCCACCCACTGCGCAATCGCCGCCCGGTCCACGTCCCGCTCCACCGGTCCCGACGTGCCGCGGTCGCGGGCGGGGCGGCCGGTGTGATCCGCGGGGTCCCGGGCCAGTTCGGGTTCGCGGCGATGCCACACCCGCCGACCCGACCACGCCTCCGCCGTGATCGCCGACCGCAGTGCCACGTCCACGGCGAGTGACGCGGGCGCCCGCCGCAGCACGTCGCCGACGGCCTGGGCGGTGGCGAGCAGCAGTTCGGCGGCGTCCGGCCCGAGCCGGTTCTCGACCATGCTGCGCAAACGCGGCTGATAGTTGACGAAGGTGACGGCGGCGGCAGGCACCGCCGCCGGCAGGGCGGGCATCGGGAGCAGGCGAATGCCGGCGGCCGCGACGAGGCCCGTCGTGACGGCGGCCAGTGCGAGGGCACGTTCGGCGAGGGCGACGTCGTCGCCGGGAAGTTCTCCGGGTCGGTCACGGACGGCGCCGCGGGCAAGCGGTCGGGCGACATCCTCCGCGCCCGCGACCACCGCGCACAGCCCGGCCACCGACGGTCCGTGCTCGTCGACCGTCACCACCAGCCGGGACAGCGCGCGGTTGAGTTCCGCTCCCACCACGCCTGAGGTCTCCCGGACCGCGCCGAGAACAGTCGCGGCCACGTCGTCGCCGCGAGGTCCGTCGAGTCCGCGGACCTCGATCCAGGCACGGCCGTGTCCGGAACTCGTGCGGCGGGCCGGGGTTCCCCCGAGCACCTCGGTGACGATCTGTGTCGCGGTCCGGGCGGTGGTCGCCATCAGATCGGCAGCGACGGTGCCCCCGTAGGACGCCACCCCGAGTCCGACACCGGCGCCGCGCACCGGCAGGGATGCGGCGGCGAGCAGGTATCGACCGAGTCCCACGGCAGCTACTGCCCGGACCCCGCGCCGTACAGCACTTCGCGGTCGAACTGCACTTCACCGACGACGATTCGCATGATGAGCTCCCATCGGCCGTGGCCACTACCGCCGATGCACAGCGGATCATGTCTTCGGTACCCACCTCAGGGTATTCCCAACCGTCACGTGCGGGAACAGTTTCAGGGAACTCTCAGCGACTATCGGATACTGTTCTGCCCCATGGAAATTCGCTCACCCTGTTCGGTGCGCCAGAATTCCCAGCCGTCGTGGATTTCGACGTCCCCACTGATATGGCTGGCAACGGCGGTCGCCGCGGCCGTGGGGTCGGGGAATCGGCGACCCTGCATCGGACCGCGCATGATCTCCAGAGACTGCGTGTCGGGGTCGAACCGTCCGACCAACCGATACCCCTCGAAGTCGGCCACGACCTCGAGTCGGGTATCGACCAGTTCCTCCAACGCCGCCGTCGCTTTGGCCGGCTTCTTCCTGGCGGATGCGCGGGCGACGGCGTCGGCGCGCAACGTGGCCGCCGTCGTCGCGCGTTGCGCGTCGCTGTAGCGGCTGGGATCCTTCTCCCCCGCCAGCCCGAGCAGGTCCCAGCGTCCGCGACCGTGCGCGACCCGGCTCAGCGGAATCGCGTGATGCCCGGTCCGGGTGCGGCCGGGGGTGTCCATCATCCACAGGTCCACCTCGGCGCGGATGTCGTCCGCGACCTCGGACGAGGGCACGACGAAGAATTCCTCCGGGGAACTCGCGAGATCCACGAACACCCAGAACTGCGAGCCGGTGTCGTCGTCGTCGAGCGATTCGTCCTGTTTTCGGGCCTGCCAGTCGCCGCTGAGCTTGGAACGCACCCGCACGATGCAGCTCGTGCCGTCGTCGCCCCAGACCTGGACGGGGTTACGTCGCGAGTGGGTGAGCCGGACTGCCTTGCCACCCCGTTCCACGACATCGGCGATGAAAGCCTGGATTCCCCGGCTGGCGGTGTCTTCCACTGTCTACGTGTCCGTCCGTGATTCTGCGTCCCGTACGCAGGTGGAGAGAGGTGTGGCGACGGGTTTGCGCAGCACGACTCGGCGTTCTTCTCCTCACCTTACGTGCCGAGCCCGGTTTCGGTGACTACCCGACCGCGCGGGCCGCTTCCGCTGCCTCGGCGAAGAACCACGACAGGACCAGGGCACCGGGGTCCACGACACCGCGCGCCGCCTCACCGATGTAGCTGGCCCGGCCGCGCCGCGCGGTGAGGTCCGCGGTCGCCTCGGCACCGCGGGCAGCGGCGTCCGCGGCCTCCGTCAATCCGTCGGCCGGATTCTTCCCGGCCTCGGCGGCCGATTCGAGGGCGGCGACGGCGGGGGCGATGGCGTCGATCATCGTCTTGTCTCCGGGTTGCGCCCCGCCGAGTTCCTGGATCGTGTCGAGGCCGGCCCGTGCCGCGGCGGCGATCGCCTTCGTGTCCAGACCCTGCGGGGCGTCGGCGGCCACCCGGTAGAACTGCCGGAACCAGACGCCGAACAGCGCGCCCGACGTGCCACCCGCGTGACCGAGGTAGGCGTCGGACAGTGACTCGAACACCGTCGCCGGGGAGTAGCTGTCGCGGATCCTGGGAACGTTGACGTGATCGAGTGCGGCCACCATGTTGGTGCCGAAGTCCCCGTCGCCTGCCCTCCGGTCGAGGTCGGTGAGGTTCGGCTCCTCGGCGAGCACCTTCTCCACGAACGCACCGATCCACGCGCCCACCGTCGCCCGGCCCAGCGCGTCGGCGGTGCCGGGCACCTCCGGTTCGTCCTCGCGGGACGCGACGTTCGACCGGAATCGCATCTCGGATTCGTTTGCGATGCCGCGGAATTCACCGGCCGGGGCGTTGGGCCATCCCGGTGCGGCGGTCGGTGCGTCCCACAGTTCGAGGAGCTGGTCGTCGCAGCGCACCAGTGTGATGGACGCGCCGTCCATGTCGAGGGCGGTGACGAAGCTGCCGACCAGCGAGCGCCGGATCACCACACCCCGCTCCGCGAGGTGGTCGGCGAGCTCGCCGAACAGCAGTTGCAGCTCCAGCGGATGGGCCGCGCCGAGCCCGTTGACGATCGCGATCACCGGATCCCCCCGCTCCACGCCGAGTGAGGCGAGCACGGGGTCGGTGAGCTGGCGGACCAGTTCGGCGGCCGCCATCGCGTCGACCCGTTCGGTTCCGCGTTCGCCGTGGATGCCGATCCCGAGTTCGATCTGCCCCTCCGGGAGGTCGAACGACGGCGAGTCCGCTCCTGGTACGGTGCACGCTCTCAGCGCGACCGCCATGCTGCGGGAATTCCGGGCCGTGCGTCGCCCGAATTCCGCGACGGTGGCGAGGTCGTCTCCGCGTTCGGCCGAAGCGCCGCAGATCTTCTCGACCGCGATCGTGGCCGCGGTGCCGCGACGTCCGGGCCCGTCCTCCCGTTCGGAGGCGACGTCGTCATCGACGAGCACGTGCTCGACCGTGATGCCGTCCTCTGCCGCCAGGTCGCCGGCGATGCGGAAGTTGAGGACGTCGCCGGTGTAGTTCTTCACGATGTGCACGACGCCGCCGCCCGCGTCCACGGCCCGGGTGGCGGCCCGCACCTGCAGCGCGTTGGGCGAACTGAAGATCAGGCCGGGGCAGGCTCCGGTGAGCATGCCCCGGCCGACGAACCCGGTGTGCAGCGGTTCGTGCCCGGAGCCGCCGCCCGACAGCAACGCGACCTGCCCGGACCGCAACGGTTCCCGCCGTGTGAGATATCCCGGCTCCGGACGCCATTCGAGGTCGTCGGTGGTGGCGACGGCCCCGCGGAGCGCATCGACGACGAAGGACTTGGGCGAGTTCAGGAACTGTGGGTGCGCCATGTCCCCAGGCTAGGCGTCCGCATGTGAGTGCCGCGGAGTGCCGGAGCACACTTTGCCACTCACCTGGGAGGCGGCGGCCAGCGCTTCCTGAAACTCCCGCAGGCCCGATTGCGATCCGAGCAGCAGCGCGAGCCGGGTCAGGAATCCCTCGCGGTCCGACTCGTCGGCCTGGTCGAGCGCCTCCGACAGTCCCATCCACACGTTCTCGCGCAGCAGTTCGTCCGGCGTCGCAGTCGTCTCCGTGTGCGCGGGGACGACGCCCAGCATGGGGGCGGTCGCGAACTTCAGGTGGTCGTGGATATCACCGAGCAGCGACAGGTCGCGGACGCGGCACAGGACGAGTCCGTCCGGGCGGATCACGAAGCACTCACCCGCGGACGCGCCGAGAGCCGTCGTCAGCGCACCGTCGGCGTCGTCGAGGACCGTCAGGTCGGCCGCCGCGTCCACCACCACGCCCGGTGCCGGGACGACGACCGCCCGCACCGATTCGGGCGTCAGCGCCATCGCGAGCGCGGACGCGTGCGCGGCGATCATCCGGGCACCGGCCGGGTCGACCCCGACACCCAGCACCGCGAAACCCGTTCCCCGGACGCGGTTCAGCGACGATTCCACCGATCCGTCGGCGGTGGCGACGCGGACGCGCCGGTCCTCCATCGGATCCCCGGGCAGTACCCCGGTCGTCCCCTCCGCGACCGGCCACGTGAGCGGCGACAGGTGCGCGTGCGTCGCACTCGACTGCCGCGGATTGATGAGGTGACCGAACTCCGGACGGGTCGTGGCCAGCGCCAGCACGGCGTCACGGGTGGTGCGGTAGCCGTGGCTGCCGGGCGACATGATGAGGGTCGACTTGCCCGCGTTGTCGACGTTCTGCTGCCAGGCGGCACGCCGTTCGGCCGAATATGCCTGCAGGAGTGCCTCGTCTGCTGTCCCGTGGACGACGGCGGCCAGTGTCCAGGCCAGCGTCTCCGCGTCCTCCATGCCGGAGTTCAGCCCGCGGACACCGAAGATCGGCACCAGGTGGGCTGCGTCGCCGGCGAACAGGATGCGATCGTGCGTGAAGTCGTCCAGTGCGAGCGCGTGCGCGCGGTAGAAGCCGTGCCACTCGAGGGTCCACGGCACGTCGTTCTCGAGCCAGTCGAGGTGCCGCGTGATCCGGTCGCGGATGCGGTCTTCCTGCGTCTCGAGCTCGGCGTCGTCGGAACCGTCGAGTTGGTAGTCGATGCGCCAGATGTCGCGGGGCTGCTGATGCATGATGATCGTCGAGCCGGGGTTGCTCGGCGGGTCGAACCACACCATCCGCTCGGCGGGCAGCGTCGATTCCCAGTGGATGTCGGCGATCACGTAATTGCCCTGATAGCTGTTTCCCTGCAACCGGATTCCCGCCAGTTCACGCATCCGGCTGCGACCGCCGTCGGCGGCCACCACCCAGCGCGCGCGGAGTCGGCGCGCACCGAACGCGGTGTCGACGTCGAGCGTCACGTCCTCGTCCGACCGCAGCACCCCGGCGACGCTCGACGACCAGTGGAACGTGATCAGGGGGTGCGCGAGCAGCGTGTCCGTCATCATCTGCTCGATCTCCGACTGCGACACGTTGACCATCGGCCCGCGGACGTCGTGCTCGCCGTGCGCCATCTCGAAATGCAGCACCTGCTCGTCGCGGTAGAAGCTGCGCCCACCCACCCAGGGGAGCACGATCTTCTCGAGTTCCGGCCCGAAGCCGAGCCGGGCCGCCACCTCGAGGCTGTGCCGGGAGATACAAATGGCGCGGCTGCCGAACGACACCTGGTCAGCGGCCTCGAGCACGGTTACGGGGATGCCCCGCTGCGCGAGGCCGAGCGCGACGCCCATGCCGACCGGTCCGGCGCCCACGACGACGACGGGCAGGGCCTCGTCGGTTGCACTCGTCGACGCGAACTCCGTCGCCGAGTATTTCTGAGGCTGACAGTAGGTGGACATGTCAGACGGCCTCCGCTTTCTTTGCGATCTTGTTCGTTTCCGGCAGCAGCAGGATCGCGACGAGACTGATCACGGCGATCACCACGAAATAGGCGGTGACGGCCGTCGAACTACCGAAGGCCCCGAACAGCCAAGTCGCCATGAACGGTGCGAGCCCGCCGCCGAGGATGGCGCCGATCTGATAGCCGAGTGATGCACCGCTGTAGCGGATGTGGGCGGGGAAGAGTTCCGCGAACAGTGCCGACTGCGGGCCCGCGGTGGTGCCGAGCACCGCCGCCATCGCGATCATCGCGAGCAGCATGACGGGGATCGACGCCGTGTCGATGAGGGGGAAGAACACTGCGGCCACGATCACGAGCGTGATCGAACTCCACGTGTAGACGCGGCGCCGGCCGAGCACGTCCGACTTCCAGGCCGACACGGCCATGCCCGCCATCCAGACCGGGCACGCGACGATCAGCAGTGTGAGCATCGTGGCGCGGCTGTATCCGAGTTCCGTGGTGCCGTACGTCAGGACGTACACCATGAACACGTAGGCGATGCCGTTGGTCGCGATGAACGTGCCCGCCGCGAGCAGGACCGTCCGCCAGTTCTTCGTCAGCACCTCGACGATCGGCATCTTCACGATCGTGTCGCTCTCCTTGGCCTCCGCGAACGCCGGGGACTCGAAGACGCCGAGCCGAATCCACATCGCGACGCCGACGAGCACGGCGCTCATCAGGAACGGCACCCGCCAGCCCCACGTCTGGAACGCGTCGTCGGACAGCAGCTGGGTGACGGCGAGGAACACGACGTTCGCCATGATCACTCCGGCCGGAACGCCCATCTGCGGCGCCGCGCCGTACAGTCCGCGCTTGCCTTCCGGGGCGTGCTCGGTGGCCATGAGCACCGCGCCGCCCCACTCGCCGCCGACGCCGATGCCCTGAACGAACCGCAACGCCACCAGCAGGATGGGTGCGGCCACCCCGATGGCCTCGAAGTTCGGGAGCAGTCCGATGCCGACGGTCGCGGCGCCCATCATCGTCAGCGACAGCACCAGCATCGACTTGCGTCCGATGCGGTCACCGAAGTGGCCCATGACGACACCGCCGATCGGGCGGGCGATGAAGCCGACCGCGAACGTGGCGAATGCGGCGAGGGTTCCGGCGAACGTCGACGCGCCGGGGAAGAACTGCGGTCCGATCACCAGGGCTGCGGCGGTGCCGTAGATGAAGAAGTCGTACCACTCGATCGCGGTACCGACGAAGCTCGACAGGACTGCCCTGCGCGCTTCCTTGTGAGACACCGGCGGTGTCGCCTCGGTGATTGCCGTCATCGTCTGCCTTCCCGTTCTGCTGCGCGCACACTCATCGCGCTACCGGAAAACAATGACCCGACTCACATACATCTGAAAAGCGGGACTATCCCCGCATGAATTGCAGAAAATCCGTGGAAGTCGTGAATACGCAGTTCAGGCCGTGACGAACCGGATGAACGCACGCGCGACCCGGCTCAGCGTCGCCTCCTGATGCCACGCCACGACCACGGCCACCGACGCCGGTTTCGGTTCGGCGATCGGTTTCACGACGACGGGCAGACCCTCGTACGTGACGTCCACCCGGGGTCGTTGCAGCAGCAACGTCCATCCCAGCCCGCGTCCGACGAAGGCCCGCGCCGTCTCGAAGTTCGCGGTCCGATACGCCACCCGGGGCGCGAAACCGGCCTCCCGGCAGACCTCCATCGCATGGTTGGTGCTCGGTGGCGCGTCCAGCAGCACCATCGGATGCTCGGCCAGATCCGCGAGACGCACCGGCCCGTCGACGCCCGCCAGCGGATGCTCCGCCCCGAGCACCACCATCGGCTCCCGGGTCATCAGCGGCACGGTCTGCCACTCCGGGGACAGGTCGAGGTCGTAGACGATGGCGACGTCCAGTTCGCCGCCCTCGAGTTCCGTCCGCAACCGGTTCTGCGTGTCTTCCCGGAACTCCACCGACGCGCGCGGGTACTCGGCGGTGAACGCGTACAACATCGACGGCAGGATCGTCGGGCCGAGCGCCGGGTAGCAGCCGACGGCGATCGGCCCCGCGACGACACCGCCCTCTCCGCACGCGTCGGCCTGCAACTCCCCCGCCTGCTGCAACAGGGCACGCGCCCGCGACAGTACCGCCTCCCCCGTCGGGGTCAGCTGCACTCCGCGGGCGCGCCGGCGCACACACAATTGCGCCCTCAGTGCCTTCTCCAAATCCGTCACCGCAGCGGACAACGCCGACTGCGACAAGTGCATCCGCTCGGCCGCACCACTGATCGTCCCGGTCTCCGCCACCGCCACGAACGCCGCCAGCTGGCGCATCGTGTACACGGGGACGTTGTCGGGGCGGGGCATGCAAGAACGGTAGCGCGGACAAGTCAGCGTCCGGTGGCCGCCGGAACCTGCGCGAGCACCTCCCGGGTGGCGGCGACCAGCCGCGCGAGCCACGCGTCCGTGCCGACGGCCCGCCGGAGCGGCTCGTTGGGGAGTTCGATACTCACCGGCAGGCCCGCCGGCAACGTCGCCCAGATGTCGGCGAGCGGGATGCCGCCCGACCCCGGCACCAGTCGCTCCTCGCGCGCCTGACGGATCAGTTCGGTGTCGTCCGTGGGCGCAGGCACCGAGCCGTCGCACATCTGGGCGTAGTGCAGCCACTCCCGCGGGATCGCCGCCAGGTCGTCGAGCGTGGTGCTCGACCGTCCGACGTGCAGCCCGTCCACCAGCACGCTGCGCGCCGGCCCGTCGGCCTGCGACACGATCTCGACCGCGGTGGTTGCGTCGGGCACGGCCGTCCACGGCATGAACTCGAGGCTCGCGACGATGCCGTACTGCGCGCACAGCTCCGCCAGCCGGGCGTAGGAGTCGGTGAGCCGGGAGCGGTCGCGGTCGTCGCCGCCGACGAGCACGGCCTTCGCGCCGAGCCGTGCGCCCGCCTCGAGCAGAGGAACGTACGACCTCGGATCGAAATCGGCTCCCAGCCGGATGATTTCGAGGTCGAACACCTCGATCGGCGAATCGTCGAGACGACGGATCAGCGCGTCGAGGGCGGCGTCGTCCTCGTGCAGCGGGTAGGCGGTGGTGCCGCGCGCGGCGGGCAGCAGCCGGATGCCGATGGTGTCGAAGCCGTGCTTCTCGGCGAGGTCCACCTGTTGCGGCGGTGCGGTGTCGAGCACGGTGAGTGCGGCAAGGCCGAGTGGGGCGGTCATCGCAGATCTCCTGTCGTCGAGGCGAGGCGGCGACCGGTCAGGTAGCCGAAGGTCATGGCCGGGCCGAGGTTGATGCCGCCGGACGGGTAGTGGCCGCCCATGACGCTGGACTGGTCGACCCCGACGGCGAACAGTCCGTCGATCGGCTGGTCGTCGTCGTTCAGCACCCGGGACGCCCTGTCGGTGACCAGACCGGCGAACGTGCCGAAGCTGCCGGGCACCACCTTGACCGCGTAGAACGGGCCCTCCGCGAGCGGTGCGAGGGAGGCGTTGGGCCACGGATTGTCGGCGTCGCCGGACGCGACGGTGAACGGCGTGGTGCCACGACCGAACTCGGGGTCGACGCCGTCGCGGGCACCCTCGTTGAACGCCGCGACCGTCTTCTCCAGGCCGTCGGGGTCGACACCGATCTTCTCGGCGAGCTCGCGCACCGTGCGGCCGCGGGTGAGGTAGCCCGACTTCAGGTACGGCCACGTGGGGATCGGCAGTGGCTTGGCCATGCCGAGCGGGAAGTACCGCAGGTACCGCTGGTCGGCGATCAACCACGAGCAGACCTCTTCGCCGTCGGGGATCTGTTCGACCATCGCGAGGGTGTAGTCGTGGTAGCCGAGGGCCTCGTTGACGAATCGGCGGCCGTCGGCGAGAACGCCGATGGCGCCGGGCTTTCCGCGGTCGAGGATGTGCGGGAACACGCCCTCCCTGCCGTTGCGGTACCGGATGATCGACACCGGGCAGTACGCCACCGGCGACGCGACCGAGCGGTCGAGTCGCCCGCCGACCGACTCCCCGAGGGTGATGCCGTCGCCGGTGGTCGTGGACGGGGTGAGGGTCCAGTGTTCCCGGCCCGTGGGTGTGCGGGGGAAGAGTTCGCGAATCCGGTCGACGTCGCGACTGAAGCCACCCGTCGCGAGGACGACTCCGCGGCGCGCCTGCACGGTGTAGGCCCCGTCCGGGCCCTCCAGCCGGGCACCGGTGATGGTGCCCGCGGAGTCGGTGGTCAGCGCGGTGGCCGCCGTGCTCACGCGAATCTCGACGCCGGCGTCGAGCGCCGACCGCAGCAGCCGGCCGACGAGTGCGGTGCCGTTGACGAGCTGCTGGCCGCGGCGTGTGGTGGCGAGGTCGAGCAGGTGCGTGGACACCCTGCGGGCGCAGTGTGCGAACGCCTTCGCCGAACGCGTCGAGTGCAGGAAAGCCTGCAGGTCCGGGCCGGCCATGATGCCCATACCGAGGAACGACGTCTCGTAGAGCTGGCGCCGGAGCAGCGCCGCGACGTCGGGGCCGAGTTTCCGGAGGCTCACCGGCTTCGGTCCGACGGAGCGGTGCCCCGTGCCCGCACCCGGTGTGTCGCCGTGGATGTCGGCGATCTTCGCGCCCGGAACGAACTGCAGCGCCGTCTTCTTCTCGAAGAACTCCACCATCTCGGGTGCGCCGTCGAGCAGGGCGTCGACCTTGGCAGCGTCGAAGTTCTCGCCGAGTCGGTGCTCGAGATACGTGCGCGGCAGCGAGCGGTCCTCGTTCACGCCGTCCGCCTGCGCGAACAGGTTCCGCGGCGTCCACATCCAACCGCCGGACCATGCCGTCGCGCCGCCGCACGTGTCCGCCTTCTCGACGACGAGGACGGACGCTCCCCCGTCGGCTGCGGCGACGGCGGCGGACAGACCGCCCGCTCCGGAGCCGATGACGACGACGTCATAGGTCGGGGTGGAAGGGTCGGGGGTCATGCGTTCTCCTTGGTGGTGGCGGGGGCCGGTGCGGGCGTTAGATCGACCACCCGGCCGGTGCGCGAAGACTCGTAGATCGCCGCGATGATCGCCAGCGAGGCGCGTGCGTCGCGTCCGGTGACGGCAGGGTCGCGACCGGTCAGGACGGCGTCCGCGAAGTCCTGCACCTGAAGTGTGTGGAAGTCGGCGAGTCCGGCGTTGACTTCTGCGACGTCGAGATTGGCGCGGACGTCGGCGGTGAACGGGGCGCGGAACTCGACTTCGCCGGGGACCGTCCAGATCTCGTTGACGCCCTCCCGGCCCTCGGGGAACTCGAGGACGCTCGCAATCGCACCGGTCTGCCCGATCACGGTGACCCGGTTGCCGAGGTTGTGGTTGGCGCCGGTGGTCGCGGTGACGGTAGCCGTGCCGCCCGACGCGAACGAGACGACGGCGGACGCACTGTCCTCGGTCTCGATGTGGTCGCCGTGGGTATGGGTGCGGATGAAGCCGCTCACCGAGACGGCCTCACCCATGAACCATTGGAGCATGTCGATCTGGTGGACGGCCTGCGTCATCAGGACTCCGCCGCCGTCGGTGTCCCACCGTCCGCGCCATTCGTCGGCGGAGTAGTAGGACGACGGGCGGTGGAGAAGCACCGACGCCTCACCGAGCGCCGGAACGCCGATCCGGCCGTCGTCGATGGCCGTCCTGATTCGTCTCGCGGCCGGCCAGAACCGGCGCTGGAACAGCACACCGAACGTGATGCCCGCGCGGTCGGCGGCCGCGATCATCCGGTCGGCGGCGGCGACGTCGACCGCGATCGGCTTCTCGCACAGCACGTGGATCCCGGCCTCGGCGGCCGCGACGACCACCTGCTCGTGCACCGGGTGCGGCGTGCAGACGGTGCACGCATCGAGACCGAGCGCGATCAACTCCTCCACCGAACCGACCACACGGGCGATGCCGTGCGCGGACGCGAATGCCTGGGCCCGGTCGACGTCGGGGTCGCAGCAGCCGACCACCTCGACGCCGGGCACCTGCTGCAGGGCCCGGGCGTGATTGCCGGCGATCTTTCCGCAGCCGACGATGCCGATACGTAGTGCCATCAGTAGTGCTCCTCGGTTTCGACGTCCCGGGCCGCGGACTCGCCGCGGTCGAGACGGTTCAGGGCGTCGACGTCCGCAGCGGTGAGCCGCACGTCGAGGGCGGCCAGGTTCTCGGCTTGGCGGGCGGGATTCGCCGATCTCGCGACCGGCACGACACGCTGCGCGAAGTGCCAGGCCAGGACCACCTGCGCGGGGGTGCGGTCGAGGCGCCGGGCGATGTCGGTGACCACGGGTGAGCCGAACACCTCGCCGCGGCCCAGTGGGCTCCACGACTGCGTGAACACTCCGAGCTCGTCGTTCGCGCGCCGGACGGGCAGCCGGGCGAGCGACGGGTCCATCTGGATCTGGTTGACCGCGGGCGGTTCTCCGGTCTCGGCGACGACGCGACGCAGGTGCTTCTCCAGGAAGTTGGAGACGCCGACGTAGCGGACGAGGCCGGCGTCGCGGCACGAGAGCATGGCCGCGAACGCCGCCACGTACCTGTCGTGGCGTGGCAGCGGCCAGTGGATCAGGAACAGGTCGAGCCGATCGAGTCCCAGGCGCTTCAGGCTGCGCTCGACCGCGCCGCGAATGTCACCCGACACGTGATCGCTCCCACGCAGTTTCGTGGTGACGAACAGTTCCTCGCGGGGCAGTCCGCACTCCGCGAGCGCCACACCGACGGCGTCCTCGTTGTCGTAGATCGTGGCGGTGTCGATAAGCCGGTAGCCGGCTTCGATTCCGGACAGCACGGCCCGGGTGGCGTCCGGGCCGGTCAGCGGCCAGGTCCCGAGACCCAGGGGCGGGATGTCCATCACGCGCTGACCGCCTCGCGGGCATCGGCGGCCGCGGTGATCTTCGCGGCGACGTCGGCTGCGGTGACGAGAGCGGCGTGGATCGAGCCGCCGTCACCACTCGCGTCGCCGACCGTGTGGACGCCGAGTCGCGGTGCCGGCGACCGCAGTGCGGCGAGCAGGTCGGTACGCGGTTCGACGCCGTGTGAGATCAGCAGTTCGCCGGGGGCATCGACGATCCGTTCGGCGCCTCCAGTGGAGATTGCGACCCGGTCGGCCTCGACCCGCGTCACGATCGACGACAGGTGGGTGGTGAGGTTCGCACTCGCCGCGAGCCGCGGCAGCAGCACAATCTTTCCGCGTCGGCCGACATCGTGGGCGATCGTCTCCTGCGGGCCGATCATGACCACCTTCGTGCCGTGTTGGAGCAGGTCGTCGGCGACCGCGGCCGCTTCCCGATCGGCGCCGAAGATCGTGATCGCCGCGGGTGCGGGGTCTCCGGATTCCAGGAACTCGCGGACGTCGCGGACCCTGCGGGTGTCGGCCCCCGGGAGCTCGACCTGGGGTCCGCGGCCGCCCGTCGCGAGCACGACGGCGTCGAAGTCCAGGGCGGCCAGCGTGGCGGCGTCAACCCGCGTGCCGGTGTGGCAGGTGATGTCGAGGTCGGCGATCTCGGCGAGGTACCAGTCGACGATCCGCGCGTACTCGGGGTACTCGTGCAGTCGGGAGGCCAGCGCGAAATCGCCACCGAGGCTGTCGCGTTCGTCGTACAGGTCGACGCGGTGCCCGGCGAGCGCGAGGTCGCGGGCGGCCGCCATGCCCGACGGCCCGCCGCCGACGACGGCAACGCGCACCGCCACGTCCGCCGGCTTCGACGGCTGCTCGAGTTCGCGGCCCACCCACGGATTGACCGAGCACGGAACGGGTCCGGCGGCGAGGCTGTCGATGCAGTAGTTGCAGGCGATGCAGGGCCGGTACCGGCCGCCGTCCAGAGCGCGATTCGGGAAGTCCGGGTCCGCGTGCAGGGTGCGCGCCATGCTGACGAAGTCGGCTTGCCCGGATTCGATGATCCGCGCAGCGACCTCGGGGGAGCTGATCCGGCCTGCGACTCCGACCGGGAGGTCGAAGTCCCGCGTGTACTGCTCGGAGAACGGGGCGAGGAGTCCGCGCGGCCACTCGCCGGGTTGGATGATCCACTGCCCGGATTCGTAATTGCCGGCGGAGACGTCGAGGAAGTCGAGCCGGTCGGTGTCGATCGCGTCGATGCGGGCGCGGGTCGTCTCGGCGTCGAGACCGCCGGCGACGGCCTCGAACGCCGAGAACCGCAGTCCGAGAGCGATACCCGGAGCCATTGCGCGCACGGCGTCGATCACCTTGTTGACGAACAGCGCCGGATCGGCCCACTCGTCGTCGCGGTGGTTGTACGCCGGCGAGAGGAACTGGTGGATGAGGTAGCCGTGACCGCCGTGCAGCGAGATCACGTCGACCCCGGCCTGCTGACAGCGCGCGGCGGCCTCGCCGAAGCATTCGATGATGTGTTCGATGTCGTCGCCGTCGAGTTGCTCGGGCATCTCGCCGCCGACCACCGCACACGGGATCGGTGACGGTGCGACGGGGACGAATCCGCTGACGGAACCCTGCGCGGTGCGGCCGCCGTGATTGAGTTCGACGCCGACGAGCGCACCCTGCGCATGGATCGCCTCGGCCATCTTCGCGACGCCCGGGATGCGTTCGTCGACGTCCACGCCCATCTGCCGGATGCGGCCCTTGCCGTCGGCCCGCACGTAGCTGGCCTCGGTGAAGACGAGAGCGGCGCCGCCCGCCGCACGGCGCTCGAGGTACGCGATGTAATCGTCGGTCATCGTGCCGTCGACCTCGCAGTAGTTGCGCTCCATCGGCGCCGACACGAAGCGGTTGCGCAGCCGCACGTTACCCACGTCGAGCGGTGCGGCGAACGGACGTGCGGTCATCGCGACTCCTCGAGAACGGTCGGGGCGCACTGATCGGCGAGCAGTTCGCCGAGGTGACGGCGCATGCGGTCGGGGTCGGGCGTGACCCCGGTGAGGAGGGCGAACGTGTCGGCCGCCTGGGCGACGAGCATCTGACCGCCGTCGAGCACTTCACAGCCGAGAGCGGTTGCTGCTGCGACGAGTTCGGTCCGCAGGGGGCGGTAGACGATGTCGGCGACCCACAGTCCCGGATGGAGCGCGTCGGTGTCGAACGGTGTTCCCGGATGTCCGACCATGCCGATCGGGGAGGCGTTGACGACACCGTCGCAGTGCTCCAGGTTCGCTTCGATCGCGTCGAGGGGGATGGCCGTGACCCGCGTCTGCGGGAAGGCCGCCGCGAGGCGCACGCAGACGTCCGAGGCACGGGCCGGGTCGACGTCGGCGACCCGCAGGTCCGTCACCCCGGCGGCCGCGAGCGCGTAGGCGACGGCCGAACCGGCACCGCCTGCACCGGCGAGGACGACACGGCCGAGCGCGGCATCGGGCAGTCCCCGGCGCAGCGCCGCGAGGAATCCGCTGTGGTCGGTGTTGTGACCGATCAGGCGGCCGTCGCGGACGACGACGGTGTTGACGGCACCGAGAAGTCGCGCGTCGTCGGACAATTCGTCGAGGGAGTCTACGACCACCTGCTTGCACGGATGGGTGATGTTGAGTCCGGTGCAACCCGCTGCGACGGCCTGCCGCAGCATGTCGCCGGAACTGTCGACGGGGATGCCCTCCGCCGCGACGTCGATCAGGTCGTAGCGGTAGTCGGTCAGGCCGAGGGCGGCGGCCTCGCGTTCGTGCAGCGCCGGCGACAGGGACGTGGCGATCCCTGACCCGACGAGGCGGATCCGGTGCCGGGCGGTGACCGTCGTCGTGCCGGGTTCGCCGAGCTGCTCGGTGGCGGTGCGGTACGTCTCGGGACCGGTGAGTGCGGCAGCCGACGACAGCAGCGCGAAGCCCAGACACATCCACGCGACCGGGGTCCAGTTCGCGGTGTCTCCCGCCGACAGCACCTGTGCGATGGCCGGGGTGAAGCCGGCCACCAGAAGTCCCAGCATGAGACTCACGGCCATTCCGGTGTACCGGACCTTGGCGGGGAACTGCTCGGGGAAGTACGCCGGGTACACACCGTTGGGCATCGCGTAGAACAGGCCGATCAGGACGATGCCGGCCGCGAACACCATCGGGGCGCTTCCGGTTCCGATCGCGTGGAAGAACACGAACACCATCGCGGCGGACCCGACGGCGCCCGTCACGAACACCGGTTTGCGGCCGATCCGGTCGGCGAGGATGCCGAACAGCGGTTGGGTGAGCACCGCGACGAAGTTGGCGACGGCGATGGCCCACAGCATGGTAGACCGTTCGAATCCGGCGACCTGCACGGCATACGCCAGCGCGAAGACGTTGACGATGGTGTTGATCATGGCGAACGTCGCGCTGAGGCTGATACGGATCACGGTGCGCCAGTGCGAGCGGAACATCTCGACGACGGGGATACCGGCCGTGTCGTCCTGCTCCTCGAGCTCCAGGAAGACCTCCGGCTCGTCGAGCTTGCGGCGCAGCCAGACGGCAACGCCCGTCACGAAGATGCTGAGCAGGAAGGGCACCCGCCAGCCCCACGAGTAGAGCGCGTCGTCCGGCAGCGCGGCCACGGGAATGAACACCAGGCTCGAGATGACGATGCCGAACATGATGCCGCTCATGGTGAACGAGGTGTAGAACGAACGACGGTTGTCCGGAGCGTGCTCGAGGGTCAACGCGGAGGATCCCGGCGATTCGCCGCCGGCGGACAGGCCCTGCAGCAATCGCAGGAGCACCAGGATGATGGGCGCGGCGATACCGATCTGGTCGTAGGTGGGCAGGCAGCCGACGACCACGGTCGCGATACCCATGAGCAGGAGGCAGGCCAGCAGCGAATTCTTGCGCCCGTACCGATCCCCGAGATGTCCCCACAGCACTGCGCCGAGTGGACGCGCGATGTACGCCACACCGAGCGTGCCGATCGACAGCAGGGTCGCCGTGGCCCCTCCGCCCGGGAAGAAGATCCGCGGGAAGACCAGCGCGGCCGCGGACCCGTAGATGAAGAAGTCGTAGTACTCGAGTGTGCTGCCGAGGAATCCCGAGACGGCGGCCCGGCGGGCGTTCTCGTTCGGTTGTCCCCCGGTGTCGCGAGTAGACGTGCTTGCCATGGTGTTCCTTTCGTCCCTGGGATCCGGCACGCCGCGAGGGCTTTCTTCGGAGGTGACTCACCTCACACGAAGTTCCGGACCGTGACGAGCGTGTCATGGCGAACTATGCGCAGTCCAGCGCAAAAAAAGTCTTAGATATAGACCGAAAACGTCCTAATCGGGAGTCGGGAGGATTTCCTCCGACACGGTCAACGCCACCCGGAGTGCGTCGGAGACGCGGCGGGGCGACCAGGCGAGTCCGTGGTTCATGTAGATCGGCTCGCCGGTGAGCGGCACGAACACCGTGCCCGGGGGCGTGATCGCGGCAATGCCCGACGTCATCAGCGCCACGCCGACACCCGTCGCCACCAGCATCAGGATCATGTACGGGTCGGTGATCTCCTGCACCACACGCGGACGGAAGCCCGCATCGACACAGGCCCGCATCGCGACCTCCTGCAATGCCGAACCGGCCGACAGCGGTGTCGTGACGAACCCGTCCTCGGCCAGGTCGCGCAGGTCGATCTTCGGCTCGGATGCGAGGGGGTGGTCCGCCGGGAGGACGGCTCCGAACGGCTCGCGGCGGATCAGCCGGGTGGACACCGAGGCCGTCTCGACAGGAAGGCCGACGAATGCGAGATCGAGTGCGCCACTGTCCAGCTGAGTGATGGCGTCACGGGTCATGATGCGCCCGACGAGGGTGAGTTCGATGTCGGGGTAGCGCTGCCGGAGCGCGCGGGTGAGCGGGGGCAGGGACAGGTGATTGAGCACGCCCGTGAAGCCGATCTTGATGCGGCCGTACACGCCTCCGGCGGACGCGCGGGTGGCCTGCCGCGCGATGTCGACACTCTCGAGAATCCGGTAGGCGTGCGGCAGAAACGTGTGGCCCGCCGACGTCAGGGCGACGCTGCGGGTGCTCCGCTCGAACAGCGGCACGCCGATGTCCTTCTCGAGTTTGCGCACGGTCTGGCTCAGCGGCGACTGGGCCATCTGGAGTCGCGCGGCTGCCCTGCCGAAATGCAGTTCTTCGGCAACGGCGACGAACGCTTGCAGCCAGCGAATCTCCATCGGATTCCCTTCGGGGAGTTTGACGAATGTGGCTCAGCCCATATATTCCAATTCATACACAGTGTGAAGCCAATCATACCGATTTCGCACATAGAACAAGACTAATGCGCACACAGTCGCGAGGAGAAACCACCATGGCCACGTATCCCGAGGGCGCGACCGCGCTCGTCACCGGCGGAGCGAGCGGAATCGGTGCGGCGTGTGCGAAACGCCTCGCCGGCGCCGGGGTTCGCGTCGTCACCGCCGACGTCGCCGCCGGGGCCGACGAGCACCTCGACGTCACCGACGCCGACGCCGTCGAGAAGCTCGCCGCCCGGCTCGGCCGCGTCGACATCCTCGTCAACAGCGCCGGTGTCGTGGGACCGTCCGCTCCGTTGGTGGACGTCGACCTCGAGGACTGGCGTCGCACGTTCCGGATCAATGTCGACGGAACGTTCCTCCTCTGCCGCGCGTTCGTGCCGGCCATGGTCGACGACGGCTGGGGGCGGGTGGTGAATCTGGCGAGCATCGCGGCGAAGGACGGTAATCCCAACCAGAGCGCCTACTCGGCGTCGAAGGCGGCCGTGATCGCGCTGACGAAATCGCTCGGCAAGGAGGTCGCGCAAACCGGTGTCCTGGCCAACGTGGTGGCACCCGCCGCGGTGGAGAGCCCGATGAATGCCGGCACCGACCCGGCGATCCTCGCGCGGTCGCAGAGCCTGACCCCGATGGCCCGGATGGGACGGCCCGAGGAGATCGCCGAACTCGTCGCATGGCTGTGCTCGGAGGCGCTCAGCTTCTCGACCGGCGCCGTCTACGACGCCAGCGGTGGCCGGGCGTCGTACTAGCTCGCCTCTCGCTCACAACCAGTGCGGGGGCTCCGGGATTTCTCCGCCGGCGCCGAGTCCGACGGCGCCGCGGCCGGCGGCCCACCGCACGACCGCGGCGAGGGGCCCGGACACCTTGTCGGTGGGCGGTGAATCCGGCTGCACCGCAACCGGTTCACCTCCGTCGACCGCCAGTATCAGTCCGGCGCCGAGGTCCTTGCGCCGCCACATCCCGACGATGTCGGTGAGCAGCGACTCGAGGACCACGTCGGGGAAGTCGCCGAATCGGCCGCCGTTGCCGAGGTCGACGGCGTGGATCCACACCTCCCGGGTGCGCATCCACGCCGTCTCCGACACCGGCACGGTGCGGCCCTGCGCGGTCCGCACCTGCGCGTCCCACGCCGAGGCCGGGAGGTTACGCCACTTCTCGTCGAGCCTAGCCACGGTGTGGTCTAACAGGTTCCGCAGCGCCGCCGCCGACAGGGTGGCTCCCTCGGCGATCTCCCGGCCCCGCTGCTCCGCCGACGCATACATCGGGGTCTCCACGCC
>NZ_JBHXWI010000103.1:0-25202 GCF_042671975.1 Rhodococcus sp. NPDC127593
ACCATCGAGGCGGCGGGAAGAACGATCTCCTCCAACGCGACGGTTCCCTTGACGTACTCCAGGAAGAGCTCGATGTTGCCCTGGAGGGTCGACCCGAATGCGAACAGATCGGCGGCGGTGATCGCGGTCATGTCGGGGTCGCCGCGGTGGAGCATGACCCGGCCCAGGCACCACGTCAGACTGTGCGGCGGCGGCCTCGGCGTGGGTGGCATACGATCCCGTCCTGTCGTCCAACGACGGCGCGGTAACTCCAGAAGGGAAACCCGAGCCGTAGTCGCCTGTGCACGTGACTGCTCGGTGCGTGTCCGGATTGTGCACCTCTTCCAGCGGTCCGCAGAGTGGGGAGGCGAAGCGGTGGTCGGCGTTAGTCGTGGATTGGGGTGTCCGCGGTCGGCGAGCCGCGCCGGTGCGACGGTCACGTGATCGGTCCTTGCCGGTTCGGGTGCGCATCTGGTACGCCACTCCATTTCGGTCGTGACAATCGCGCTGGGTCGGCAGTCCATGACCGCGGGCAGTTAGGGACCTATGAAAATCGCTCGGGATCGGCTGTGGGGTAGATCACATTCTTCACCGCTCTGGCGATCGGGATCCAGCCGGAGGGCCATTTTAAGGGCGCTTCGACCGTCTCGGCGAATCGCTCATCCGCATTTGAGCGGCGGTCTTCTCGGGTGTGGTCGTGCGAGCCGTTCGGCCAGGCGAACTGCTGGTCGCAGCGCTGGGGTGCGATTTAGCGAAAGTACGGGCAGGGGCTCGTCTTCAGCGATGTCATTGCCCACGAAACGAACGAAAGACCGCGATGTGAGTTGAATTGCCGCGCCGCCAACGGTGCTGACGTCTTCGACCAGTATCTTGACTAATTCCAGAAAAGTGACTCATAGTGTGCGCGTGCCCTCGACGACGAATTACGCCGACCAGCTGCGTCTCGCTGACTTGCGCGTGACGCGTCCTCGGGTAGCAGTGCTGGAGGCGGTGCACGCGCATCCGCACGCCGACACGGAGACGATCCTCGGAGAAGTGCGTGCAGTGCTTCCCGGTGTGTCTCAGCAGGCGGTGTACGGCATTTTGCACACGGCGACTGCTGCCGGTTTGGTGCGCAAGATCCAGCCGGCGGGTTTGGTGGCTCGCTACGAGACGCGAGTCGGTGACAACCACCACCATGCCGTCTGCCGGTCCTGCGGAACGATCGCGGATGTCGACTGCACCACCGGTGAAACACCCTGCGTCACCGCGTCGTACGACAACGAATTCTCCGTGGACGAGGCGGAGATCATCTTCTGGGGCCTATGCGCCGACTGCTTCGCAATGCACATTTTGTAGCCACCCCACGCAAGACAGCCCGATTTATCCCCTTGATTATCCCCTTTTGGAAGGAAAGCCGTGTCTGACACCACCCGGACTCTCGCAGAAGAGCACCCGCCCATCGCTGAGGCCCAAACGGAACCTGCGGAGAGCGGCGGCTGCCCCGTCGCGCACGGTCGGCTCGAGCATCCGACTCGGGGCGGCGGTAACCGTGACTGGTGGCCGAACCAGCTCAATTTGAAGATCCTGCAGAAGAACCCCGCCGTGCGTAACCCCATGGACGAGGACTTCGACTACACCCGGGAACTGGAGAATCTGGACTTCGAGGCCCTGAAACGGGACATCGAGGAGGTCATGACGACCTCGCAGGACTGGTGGCCCGCCGACTACGGCCACTACGGCCCGCTGTTCGTCCGGATGGCGTGGCACGCCGCGGGCACCTACCGCGTTACCGACGGCCGCGGTGGTGCCGGCGCCGGGATGCAGCGCTTCGCGCCGCTGAACAGCTGGCCCGACAACGCCAACCTCGACAAGGCACGGCACCTGCTGTGGCCGGTGAAGAAGAAGTACGGCAAGACCATCTCGTGGGCCGACCTGATTGTCTTCGCCGGCAACTGCGCCCTCGAGTCGATGGGTTTCGAGACTTTCGGCTTCGGCGCGGGCCGGGTGGATCAGTGGGAGCCCGAGGAAGACGTCTACTGGGGTCCGGAACTCACCTGGCTCGGCGACGAGCGTTATACCGGTGACCGGAACCTCGAAAAGCCGCTCGGTGCGGTCCAGATGGGTCTGATCTACGTCAATCCCGAAGGCCCGAACGGCAACCCGGATCCGCTCGTCGCGGCCACGGACATCCGTGAGACGTTCGCCCGGATGGCGATGAACGATGTCGAAACCGCTGCACTGATAGTCGGAGGTCACACCTTCGGCAAAGCCCACGGCGCCGGCCCCGCCGACCTGGTCGGCCCGGAGCCCGAAGCCGCACCGCTCGAGGAACAGGGCCTGGGCTGGAAAAGCTCCTTCGGCACAGGTAAGGGCAAGGACGCCATCACCAGTGGCCTCGAGGTGACGTGGACACCCACCCCGACCACGTGGGACAACAGCTTCCTGGAAACCCTGTACGGCTACGAATGGGAGCTGTCCAAGAGTCCCGCCGGCGCCAACCAGTGGATCGCAAAGGACGGCGCCGGTACCGGCACCGTTCCCGACGCCTTCGACCCCTCGGTGCGGCACGCCCCCACCATGCTGACGACGGACCTCTCCCTGCGGATCGACCCTGCCTACGAGAAGATCACCCGTCGCTGGCTCGACCACCCCGAGGAGCTCGCGGACGAATTCGCCAAGGCCTGGTACAAGCTGACCCACCGCGACATGGGCCCGATCGGCCGCTACCTCGGCCCGCTCGTGCCCGGCGAGACCCTGCTGTGGCAGGACCCCATCCCCGCGGTCGACCATGAGCTCATCGATGCCGGTGACATCGCGTCGCTCAAGCGCCAGATCCTCGGATCCGGACTGACTGTCGCCGAACTGGTTTCGACCGCGTGGGCGTCGGCGTCGTCGTTCCGTGGCAGCGACAAGCGGGGCGGTGCCAACGGCGGCCGGATTCGCCTCGAGCCGCAGGCGAGCTGGGAGGTCAACAACCCGGCCGAACTCGCCCAGGTGGTGCGGACCCTGGAGGGCATTCAGGAGTCCTTCAACACCGCCCAGACCGGGAACAAGCGGGTCTCGTTCGCCGACCTGGTCGTGCTCGGTGGCGCTGCGGCGGTCGAGCAGGCCGCGAAGGACGCCGGCTACGACGTGGAGGTGCCGTTCACGCCCGGTCGCACGGACGCGACGCAGGAGCAGACCGATGTGGACTCGTTCGCTGCGCTCGAACCGGCAGCGGACGGTTTCCGCAACTACCTCGGCGACGGCAACCGTCTGCCGGCGGAATTCCTGTTGGTCGACAAGGCGAACCTGCTGAACCTGAGCGCACCCGAACTCACGGTTCTCGTCGGTGGCCTGCGGGTGCTGGGTGCGAACTACAACACCGGGTCGGAAGAGGGCGTCTTCACCGCGAGGCCGGGGACGCTGACCAACGACTTCTTCGCGAACCTGATCAACCTCGGCACGACCTGGGCGTCGAGGTCCGCGGACTCGGAGATCTACGAGGGTCGGGATCGCGTCACCGGTGAGGTGAAGTGGACCGGAACCCGCGTCGACCTGGTGTTCGGGTCGAACTCCGAACTGCGCGCTCTCGCGGAGGTGTACGCCTCCGACGACGCACAGCAGAAGTTCGTGCGGGACTTCGTCTCCGCGTGGGACAAGGTGATGAACCTCGACCGGTTCGACATCGCCTGAGTGCAAGAAGGCAACCAGCGTGATGCTGGTTGCCGCTGATGGATGCATCCCGTGAGCACACGCTCGCGGGATGCATCCGTAGCACCTCGCTATCCGATGCCGCTTGCAATGTACTGCGGAACATAATTTCTCGGATTGCAGCAGTGTCCGCCAGCTCCGCCGGACGGCCCCGTTCGCTCAATTCACCTATTGGGTGGATAGGTGCCTATACCTACCCGGGCACAGTGCCGACTCCGGATCGGAAGCTGGGTGTCCGCGGTGGGGCAGCTCGGCGGTTGTGGGCCCGCCGAGTAGGGCGCGCTCTCGACACAGGTCCGGGCGCAACCCCTCCGCGCTGCAACCCGTAGTTGACATTCCTATGGAAGTTTGGACTGCACCCATTTGCAGGGCAATGGCGTTGAGCTTTCTGAGAGAGTGTTTTGAAAGTGCTCGATTCGGGCGCGGAAGACCGGCCGGTGGCGGCATGATTGGGGCCGTGGTTGCTCGCAGGAAACGTCGCAAGCCGACGCCGTATCCGTCCGATCTGACCAATTCCCAATGGGAGTTGATCGCACCGATGGTGCCCATGGCGCTGCCGGGCGGTCGCCCGGCGATCCACGATCGACGGCGGATCGTGGAAGCGATCCTCTACGTCAACCGCACCGGTTGCTCGTGGCGGCAGCTCCCACACGACTTCCCGCCCTGGCAGACCGTTTTCGGGTACTTCCAGCGATGGAACGAGTCCGGGGTGACCGACCGCATCCACGACGCGCTGCGGGCGAAGCTCCGTGACCGTAGCGGCCGGGATCCGATGGCGTCGGCGGGGATGGTCGACGCGCAGGCGGTCAAGGGCGCCGACACGGTCGGCACGGACACCCGCGGATGGGACGGCGGGAAACGGGTCAACGGCAGGAAGCGACACGTGGTCACGGACTCGCTGGGCCTGTTGGTGGTCGTGCTGGTGACCGCGGCGAGCGTGCAAGACCGCGACGGCGGGCGCCTGGCGTTGTCCCGGGCGAAGACAGTGATGCCATCGAACGGACCCTGGCGTGGATCGTGCGTTGCCGTCGACTCGACCACGACTACGAACGCCTCCCCGCGCACTCGGAGGCGATGATCAAATGGGCAATGATCGGACTGATGACCCGACGACTCGCCCCCGCCCGCGGACGACGCCCCTGGCAGTCGACCCGCGCGGCTTGACACTTTCAAAACACTTTCTTATGCCTTGGGTGAGCAACTTCATCCGCCGGAGTCGATCCCTGGCGGTCCCGCCGCGCATCTGACAAAGCGTGAGCTGGAGGTTGCTGATCTGATCGCTGAGGGCCTGACGAATAAGGAGATCGCTGCTCGCTTGGTGGTTTCCCTTCGCACCGCTCGAGGGCATGTCGAAGACCTTCTTACGAAGTTGGGATTCACTTCACGAGCACAGGTCGCGGCATGGGTCGTCGCAACACGCAGGGGGAATTCTTGAGCTCGTGACCAAAAGCTAGGCTCGTGGGGGGATGGCCGATACAGGGCATGTCCGCGGCCATCGTCGAAGCTCTCACCACGGCTCGCGTCCTCGGCCTCGGACTCGAAGAATGGCTCGCCACAATATCGCCGACGAAGTGACCCGGCCGACGCCGCCACGACTGCATATGAGTTCGCTGGCCTTGCGGCGCTGGTGCTGAGCGAGTTCGTCGAGTTTGTTGCGTAGTGGCAGTGGCTGGCCGTTTGGGGAGCGCCGCTGATGTCCGCGTTCGGCGACAGGGACGGGTTGCCGGCGCCGGCCCTCTCAAGCAGGGCCCGGGCCATCACGCGGCGTTGTTGCAGCGCGTGGCGGTGGCCGAGTCCGTGGGCAGCGTCATGTCGTTCTTGGCCCGCGATCGGTCGCTGCACACGCGCGGTCGCCGCTCGACTGGGAAACGGGGGGTACAGGGAGCGGCCACCGAGCTGGTATTCGCCGATGTCACCGCGTTCACGCAACCGGCTGACGCGGTTGCGCCGGTTGCTGCCGCACGAGTGCAGCACGTCGCTCGTGTGTTGGGCGCATCTGAGGGTGGGGCCGCGGACCTTACGATGGCAGCCGAGCGCTCCGGTGGCGTTCTCGATCGCGGATGGTGTTCGTGCAGGTCGGGTCGGGTGGTGCTTATGCTCAATCTCGGGAGTTCCGCCGAGCGAAGAGGTGCATCGACATGGCCCGAAACAGTGGCAGCCGGCCGGTAGGTGACCCGAACCTGGACCGGGATTCGGCTGTGCGGACGCCGGGCCGTCACCGGGGAGAATGATCGGCGGCCGCCGCTTCGTGGCCGCTTCTGGGCGGCGTCAAACATCGTGCACACGAATTGCTCTACTAGTCAGTCGATTACATGAATGATGTGGAGGAGGTCCTGAAGGGGGTACGTCGATCTCACCGCACGATCTGTCGGGTATGCCTGAGCCGCGCCTGACGGCTCTTGCATGTGGGTGTTGTTCGGAACTGGGGCTTCTGGCTTACCGTCTCGGGAGATGCAGTCTCGGCTACTTGCAGAACCCCGAAGGGATGGATGCGTTAATTCTCTGGGAATGCAGCGGCATTGAGGGGCCTGCCGGGGTTAGCGCGCAGCGATGCTCGCTCATTGCGCGTATCTGCGACGTGACTCGTTGGGACTCAGATCGCGGGGACCACGCCTGCTGGGGTCAAGTCGTCGACCCTCGTTGCGAAACGTGTAACTCCGCGGAAATAGGCGTCACGCAGACGATGCAGCGCCTATGTGACGCCGCGCTCGGAGTAGGCGGATTTCGATTAGGGCTGCTAAGTTTTCCCTGTATACGGAGTGAGCGCTCCGGTTGTAGGGAGAATCTATGGAAACCGCTTCACGGCGGGCGCATTATCAGCTGACGTTTGCGGTTCTGACTGTTGGTGTCGGTGCCTTTGCCTTGCTGCAGTCACTGGTGATGCCGGTGCTGCCCACCCTCGAGTCGGCGCTGGGTACGACACAGGCGGATATCACGTGGGTGTTGACTGCCTACCTGTTATCGGCGTCGATTTTCACTCCGGTGATGGGACGACTCGGCGATATGCACGGCAAGAAGCGCGTGTTCGTGGTGGCCCTCGTTGCGCTGGCGGTGGGGTCTGTGCTGGCAGCCCTGGCCACGTCCCTGTCGGTGATGATCGCGGCTCGGGTGATCCAGGGGATCGGCGGCGGGGTGCTGCCGCTGGCGTTCGGGATCATCCGTGACGAGTTCCCGGAGGAGAAGGTGGTGGGAGCGGTTGGCATGATCGCTGCGCTCACCGCTGTCGGTGCCGGTCTCGGCATCGTCCTTGCCGGACCCATCGTGAGCGTGCTGGGTTACCACTGGCTGTTCTGGATTCCGCTGATCATGGTCGTGCTGGCGGGGTTGGCCGCGCAGATCCTGGTCCCGGAATCCCGTGTTCGCACTGCCGGGAAGATCAACTGGCTCACCGCCCTGTTGCTGTCCGGGTGGCTGGTCGCGTTGTTGCTCGGGGTGAGTCAGGCGCCTGCGTGGGGGTGGGGTTCTCCGATCGTCATCGGGCTGCTGGTGGCTGCCGCAGTCCTCGTGGCGGCCTGGGTGACGGTGGAATCGCGGTCGGCCAACCCGCTGATCGACATGACGATGATGCGGATCCGCAGCGTGTGGGCCGCCAACCTGTTGGCGTTGCTGATGGGGGTCGGCATGTACGCCGCGTTCGGCTTCCTGCCGCAATTTCTGCAGACACCCGCGTCGGCCGGATACGGCTTCGGTGCGTCGGTCACCGAGTCGGGTCTGATGCTGCTGCCGGTGAGCGTGGGCATGTTCGCGCTCGGACTCGCCTCCGGCCGCCTGGCGGCGCGACTGGGTTCGACAAACCTGCTGATCGCCGGGTCGATCGTCAGTGCGGTCGGGTACTTCGTGGTGGCGCTTCGGCACGAGACCGAGATGGACATCTACCTCGCGATGTCGTTGGTCGGGATCGGTTTCGGCCTGGCTTTCTCGGCGATGTCGAATGTTGTCGTCGCCGCGGTGCCACCGGAACAGACCGGTGTCGCGAGCGGCATGAACGCGAACATCCGCACGATCGGCGGCGCGCTGGGGGCGGCCTGCATGGCCACCGTTGTCACTGCCGGGGCGTCCTCGTCGGGGGTGCCGCAGGAATCCGGCTACACCCACGGCTTCATCATGCTGGGTGTCGCGGTTGGTCTCGGCGCCGTCGCGGCCCTGTTCATCCCGGCAATGAAGCGGGACACGAGCACAAATCTCGAGCAGTCGCCCGGGCTGCGACACCCGGAGCTCGCGATGGTCGCGGGAGGCACGCTGGTGGGCGACGAATCCGAATGAGGTCCGATGTGAGCGTTCACGAGAGTGGCAAGGCGCTGCGCCGCGACGCCGCGGAGAATCGACAACGGCTCCTCGATGCGGCGGCGACCGTGTTCAGTGCGCGCGGCCTCGATGTGGGTGTCGACGAGATCGCCCGGGTTGCCGGCGTCGGCGTCGGCACCCTCTACCGCCGGTTCCCCACCAAGGATGCGTTGATCAGTGAACTGGTTCGCCAGGTGCTCGAGGACTTTGTGGCCCTGGCCCGGGATGCGCGTTCCGCGCCGGTGGGCGAGGGGCTGGAGCAGTTGCTTTACGGTAGCGGTGCCATCCTGGCGTCGAACCGCGGATGCCTGTCGCGTATGTGGAACGACGACGAGACCACCGTTCTCAGGAATGAATATCGCCAGATCCTGGTCGAGTTGCTGGCGCAGGCCAAGCGGCACGGCCGCATCCGCGAGGATGCCACGGACGCGGACCTGGAGTTGGTTCTGTGGTCACTACGCGGTGTCGTCGCGACGACCCGCGGCGTCACCGACATCGGGTGGCGGAGAATCCTGGCCGTGATGATCGCGGGATTGCGGCCCGGCGCAGAGACGCTCGGAGTGCCGCCGATGAACTCCGAGCACGTCGCGCACATCAAGGAACTGCTCGATACTCGATAACGGCCTTTGCGTCCGTTCCCGGCCGGGGTGCTTGGCGAAATCTTTTGTCGCAACGAATGCGAGGTGAATCACTGTTCACCCCGTGGTGCGCATGGTGGAAGATGCTCGACTCGACAAATGTTGGTGAGGAAGCTTGATGAATCCCGTAGTCACACAGCCCGAATTCCGTGGTGCCGGTGTCACCCTTGCCGCCGACCGGTGGGACCCACCGGCACAGATTGCCGGCGGATCAGGTGCCGACAGGAAGGGCTTGGTCCTGTTGTTGCACGGCGGCGGGCAGACCCGGCATTCCTGGCGGAACACCGGGCGCAGCCTCGCGGCGGACGGTTGGTCCGCGATCGCGCTGGACGCACGTGGGCATGGAGACAGTGAGTGGGCGCCGGACGGGGACTACGGCATCGATGCGCTGGTCGCCGACCTGACCTCGATCATCGGCGAACTGGGGGAGAATCCGGTACTCGTCGGTGCCTCGATGGGCGGGATGACGTCGTTGATCGGGCAAGGGGAGAACCCGGAGCTCGCCCGCGGTCTGGTTCTGGTCGATATCGCGCCGAAGGTGGAAACGGCCGGCACCGCGGAAATCATGGACTTCATGCGCAGCGGCCTCGACGGTTTCGAAAGCCTCGACGATGCGGCAGCGGCGATCGCGGCGTACACCCCGAACCGTGTCCGCAAGCCCAACCCGCACGGGTTGCGAAAGAACCTTCGCCTGCGTGATGGCCGCTGGTATTGGCATTGGGATCCGGCGTTCCTACGCCAGGGTGACGAACCCACTCGCCAAGCCGACTCGATCGTGCGCTACGAACGCGCCCGGCACGCCGCCGCAGCAATCAGCGTTCCGACGATGCTCGTCCGTGGCAAGCAATCCCACGTGGTCAGTGAAGAAGGCGCCAAGGAACTGCTCGAGCTGATTCCGACCGCCACACTGATCGATGTCGCGGGGGCCGGTCATATGGTTGCCGGCGACGACAACGATGTCTTCAGTGGGGGATTGAAGGAATTCCTCGACGAAGACGTCGCCGCATCGCGTCACTGACGCCGATCGATGCCATCGGAATTTGTCCTCCAGCCATCGGATGTTGACTGCCAAAGAATGATTCGGGTCAATCTGGAGCGACCGCAAACGCAGCGGCCATGGTGGGGATTCACAGGTGCGCCAGCACGGGGAACAGGGAGATCGCGGCGACGGTGATCCCCGCGGCGCCGGCAACGACGCCCAGTAGGGCCCGCAACGATGCCGCCTCGTCATCGACCACCGCGGACCGCGAGGTGGTGATGGCGCCGCAGACCACCGCGGCCACTCCCAGGAGGAAGCCGAGTCCGACCACCCAGAACGACGCAACAGACAACGCGCCCAGGGAGATCGCACTGCGGGCAACCACGAACCATGCTGCTCAGCAATCTCGTTGCCGTCGACAGAGGAACACAGGCGGGAGACGGTGACGGTCGTGCATGTAGCGGCACAGAGTTCGTATCCGACGAGGTCGCCGCGTTCGCACAACCGGTTGGCGGGGCCCAGCCGGTTGCTGTCGCGCGAATGCAGCGAGTCGGTTGTGTGCTGGGCGCATCTGAGTGTCCGCCGGCGGCAACGTGGCAGTCGACTGCTCCGGGGCTGTTCGATCTCGGATGGTGTTCGTGCAGGTCGCCTCGCGTACCGGGCCGGGTGGTGCTTATGCTCGATTTCGGGAGTTTCACCGAGCGAAGAGGTGCATCAGCATGGACCGAAACAGTGGCAGCCGGCCGGTCGGTGGCCCGGAGTTGACGGTCGGTGTCCGGGTGCTGGTCCGCAGGAGCGCCGGGGCCGATCTTACCGGTGAGGTGGTCGAGGATTATGCGGCGGTGACCGACCCGGGTGGCGGCGGGCACGAGTGGGCGCCGGTGCATCGGTGGGCGGTCGCGCTCGACGACGGGCGGCTGGTTTTTGCCGACACCGAGGACCTGACGATCGATCCGGGTTCCTACCGCTCCGCCGCGAGCCCGGACCGGGATTTGGCCGTGCGGACGCCCGGCCGACACCGGGGAGAATGATCGGCGGCAGCCGCTTCGTGGCCGGTTCTGGTCGGCGTCGAACATCGTGCACACGAATTGCGCTAGCAGTCAGCCGATTACATGAATGACGTGGATGAGGTCCCGGAGGGGGTACTTCGATCTCACCGCATGATCTGTCGGGTATGCCTGAGCCGCGCCTGACGTGTTTTGCGCTGTGGTGTTGTTCGGAACTGGGGCTTCTGGCTTACGGTGTCGGGTATGAGAGGTGATGAGGCTCGCGTGGCCCGGGACTTCGCGCGGTGGTTGTCATCTCAGGGCTGGACGGTGGTGACCGATACGGGGTTGTCGACATCGTTGCCGAGAAGGACGACCACCTGCTCTACGCCGAGGTCAAGGGTGCGACCGCCGCTCCGGGGTTGGATGTCGATACCGCGATCGGGCAGCTGGTGAGGCGGATGCCGAGCGAGGCGGATCAGTCGGTGTCGTTTGCGTTGGTCGTGCGGGACGAGCCTGGATCGGTGGACGCGGCGGTGCGGGCGCCTCAACGGATTCTCGATCTGTTGGGGATGGCGCTGTATGCGGTCGATGAGGACGGTGGCGTGCGGCAGCTCTTCGGCCGCGCATGAACACTGCCCCGCCGCGAGCGGGACGGACAGCAGTGTGGAGATATCATCGCCAGGTCCCGCGAGAGTGGGGTAGTGCGGTGATGGGGCGGTAGCTCAGTCGGTTAGAGCCGTGGACTCATAATCCATTGGTCGCGGGTTCGAGCCCCGCCCGCCCCACCGCGCCGTCGGGAACCAGTGGAGGGGCGATGGCCGGCGGTCGCTCCGGCGGGGCAGGTGTGTGCGATGCAGTGACAGTGGCGGACGCCGCTCAGCCTTGAGGTGTCCGGGTCCTCGGATGATCCGACATTCTCAGGCGCAGTCCCGGCAGATCAGCAGCGCAGTGTCGGCGAGGCGGCTGCGGTGGTGGACCAGGAAGCAACTGGTGCAGGTAAATTCGTCCGCCTGCTTGGGGATGACGCGGACGGTGAGTTCTTCACCGGACAGGTCGGCGCCGGGCAGTTCGAAGGATTCGGCGGTGTCGGTGTCTTCGACGTCGACGACGGGGGACTGGGTGTCTTTCCGGCTGGCGGTCAGCTGTTCGAGGGAGGTGTCCGGCTCGTCGGATTCGGTGACTCGTGGTGCGTCGTAGTCGGTGGCCATGGCTGTTCTACTTTCACGCTCTGGGTGTTCGGATCCGCCAGGTTAGAGGGTCCGTTGAGGCGACACATTCGCGGGGTCGGGCCGGGCGGCGGGTGCGCCGGGCGTGGCGGGCGCGCTCGGTCTCGGACATGCCACCCCAGATGCCATAAGACTCGGTGGCGGTGAGGGCGTAAGCGCGGCAGTCGTCGAGCACGGGACAGTCTTGGCAGATCTGTTTGGCGGCGCGCTCACGCCGGGCACGGACGTTGCCGCGTTCACCATCGGGGGAGAAGAACAGGTCGGTATCGGTGCCGCGGCATAAGGCGCGGTGCTGCCAGTCCCGGTCGAGGGAGTGGTGGAAATGATCAGGCACAGCGGGAGGAGTCGCTTTCGAAAGGGGAGCGGTGAGCCGATCCGTCGGTCAGGGCGGGCGCGCGGGTGTGGCGGGCCTGGGCGTGTGGCCGGGGATGTGTGCCAGGCAAATCGATGTCGGGGCGCTGGGGGTGGGCAGGACCTTATTGGTAACCGGGTTGGACTGTAGTGTGTCAGCACATGGCATTCCGAAAATGTTGTGCGACATAATGTTTCGGCACATCGCGGTGTACTTCCGGTGCCCGGGAGCTGGCAGTCGGGTGGCGGCAGTGACAGGCCAGAGTCCGGGGCTGTGATCGGTTCGACGCCGCGGCCGCAGGGCGTGTCGGTGCGGTGATGCCTGGGCTCGACATCGGGGGGACCGGGATGAACCCGGATGATTCACACTCGGTCACCTCTGACGAGGTGGTGAACGGTGTGCAATTGATGGTAGCGACACGGCGAATGATACCGAAGGGTATCGCTCGAAAGTAACTGGCGTCACATCCACCGTCTCGTTCGCCGGCGTCGCCGACGACCGGCAGGCGCCGGATCCACCTCGTCCGGAGGATTCAGCTGTTCCCCTGAGTGGCGTGGTGTGCACTTCGGCTCCTCTCCAACGGTGCCTGTCCGGGTCGGCAACGGGACGTCGTACCCCGTCGCTCCGACAGACGTTCCGCTCGTGGGAATCGCCGGTGACTGGCACGTGGAGCGCGCGCACCTGGACACACGGTCTTACGATACTTACACTTGTCTATATCGTAAGAAACGTAGTACTCGGGTGGAGCGGGTCATCATGAGCAAAGAAGACGGCAACGCAGGTCGCACCCGGAATCGGGTCGTGAATCGCGGCGCGGGCCGATTCGGGTTTACTGCCGCGAGCCGGTGGCCCGGCCGCACCGGTGGCGCCGCCGGTCGTTCCCTGCACGGCTCGTCCCAGCCTGTACGTGGTAATCGCGTCGCGGTGGAGCCGCGGATCGCCGGTGGCCGGGCGGGCGGGACGCAGGTTCGGGAGCACCCGAGGAGTGCGCAGGAGTGGCAGCGGGAGATCACCCGTGTGGTGTCCTCGTTCGAGGGTGCGTCGCGGCGCCCGGCCGGCGGCATCGAGATCGACTTCGAGCTCCGGTTCGATCTCCGGGCGACGGGGCTGGCGCTGGATTGGCTCACCGACGCGTTCCGCACCGCCCTGGACGCCGCCGATCTCGCCGACACCGGCGCTGTGGTGATGCGGGCGCTGTTCGACACCAGCGACACCGACGTGGTCACCATCCACCTGCAGCGGCTGCCCCGTGCCACCCGCGCCGCCCTCACCGAGGGCGGCGCGGGTGACCGGGCGCCGCGCACCGAACGGGGTCTCGCCGATCCGGCCCCGACCCTCACAGCGGAGACCGATCCGCATGGACAGGTCGAATTGGAGACCGCGACCGGCAACCTCACCTACCCGTCCCCGCTGTCACTCTCAAGCGACACGATCTCCTCGACCGAAGTCTCGGAGATCCTCTCCCCATCAGGCAACGTGAACCGTGCCCTGGCCAACGCCAAACGGAAAGCTCATCAACTCCTCGGCCTGAAGGTCGGCAACCAGTACCGGTATCCGCTGTTCCAGTTCGACCGCGAGCGCAAACAAATCCGCCCCGTCGCCGAGCACGCGAACCGGCTCATGGAATGCGACCTCGACCCGTGGGGAACCCTGGACTGGTGGTTCACCGAAAACCCACTGATCGGTGACCAGCGGCCGGTGGACCGCCTTGCCGCGCACACGCTGACCGAGGCCGAGGTGGAGCTGATGGTGGCGGCCGAGCAGATGGGCATGGACTGACACCGGTGACCGAGCGCTACAACGGCCGGCCCCCGCAGACCCGGGTGATCCCCGCCGGCACCACACTGCACCGGATCTCCGGTACCGGATCCCCGTACCCACCGAACTCGTTCAATGCCAAAGGCATCCGTGCACTCGGTGACCCGTTGCAGGGGCGGTTCGAGCCGATCGACGACTCCCACGGCGGCTACCTGTACGTCGCCTTGTCTCTCGCCGGAGCTGTCGCGGAAGGCATCCTCCGCGACATCCCCATCCCCCGGTCGGGGATCGTGCGCCGCACACGGCTCGCCGGCAAGACGCACACCCGGATGGTCCTCGGCCGCGATGTCACCGTGGCCTCCCTCCTGGACGGCGACCTCCGATCGCTGAACCTGTCCGGGACCCTGGTCGGCTGTGACCGTGGCGCCTACACCTGGTCCCGCACCACCTGCCATCAGATCCTGGGCGCCGACCCGCACACCGACGGGGTGATCTACCGCTGCCGAAACAACCCCGCCGAACTCGCCCTGATGCTGCTCGACCGCGGAGCCCTCGACTCGGCCGCACTTCCCATCGCCGAATCCAATGACGTGCTGACCGACCCGGGTGCCTTCGCCGAGGTGGTCAAGGTCCTCGACGAGGTCCACCACCTGAGATACGTGGGGGCGGGCAGCGCCCGAGTTCCGTAGCCCCGTCCTCGAGAACGGTCACGCACGTTGGACGCGCACCCCGCGCCCATGACGCAGCGTCCGCAACCCGCGTTGGGATCGGAACTCGTTGGGAGAGTGAGGTCTCCGGTGTGGGGTCTCTCTCGGTCTCCTCGCGGCCGTGATAGTGGGCTCGAACACCTTCCCACCGTTATTTTGTGCTGGACTGCGTTTCGCGTCATGGCAGTCTCGAGGCCTTCGGTGCATGTGCGGAGGTACCCCCGTGTTCACTGCCCATCAGCGGAACCGATTGCAAGGAAACCGAGTTCGTATACTCTCCCCGACTGAAGGAAAAACGCCAGGCCGGGTTGGTCGCAGTGGTCCAGCAGTCGTTGGGCACCGCCGACAGACGGTGCTCTGTATGGTCCTGATGGACGACAAGGGTGAGGCACGGGTCCTCGGAAATCAACGCGGCCCGCGCGTGATCGGACGCCGTATTTTATCCGCTGGCGGTGAGAGGGCCGAATGCCGCTACTGTGTGCGTCGACGATTGCCCGGCGAATAGGGAGACAATATGGCGGTATCACCGAGGGGTTCTGCAGGTTCGGCGAAAAAGACGACCAAAGAAATTCGTGAGTGGGCGATCGGGGAGGGTTTGGAGGTGTCTTCCCGCGGCCGGATTTCGGTCGAGATCGAGCAAGCCTTCCATGACGCGCAGGCGAAAAGGGCTCAGGCTGAACCGGAGCCGGTGAAGAAGAACTCGAAGAAGGCAATCGCGGAGACGACAGCGGTGAAGAAGAAGACCGTAAAGAAGGTGCTCGGGGAAAAAGCCCCGGCGAAGGCTGCGTCGGCGAGCGAGGCTCCAGCGCAGAAAACGACCAAGGAGATTCGCGAGTGGGCGATCGGGGAGGGTTTGGAGGTGTCTTCCCGCGGGAGGATTCCGGCCGGGATCGAGCAGGCCTTCGACGACGCTCAGGCGAAGAAGACTCAGGTCAAAGCGGCGCCGGCAAAGAAGACGGCGGCGAAGAAGGTAGCCGCGAAGAAGACCGCCGCGGCAGATCTGGTCAAGGCGACAGCGGCGAGCAAAGCTCCGGCGGGGAAAAAGATGGGCACGGCGAAGGCGGCTGCGGAGAAGCCGACCGGGAAGGCGGCCGTGAAGAAGCAGGTCGCGGCGAAGGTTCCGGTGAAAAAGGCAGTGGAGAGTAAAGCCCCGGCGAAGTCGACGACCAAGGAGATTCGTGCGTGGGCGATCGCGGACGGCCGCGAGGTGTCCTCCCGCGGAAGGATTCCGGCCGAGATCGAGCAGGCCTTCCACGACGCTCAGGCGAAGAAGGCGCAGGTCAAACCGGCGCCGGTAAAGAAAACGGCCGCGAAGAAGACAGCTGCCAAGAACACGACTGCGGCGGCGGCTCCCGTCAAGAGAGTAGCGGCGAGTAAGGCTCCGGCGAAGAAGACAGTCGCGACGACGACCGCCTCGACGAAGAAGTCCGGGAAGAAGACAGTCACGGCGAAGCAAACTTCGGAGAAAACGGCCGTGAAGAAGTTGGTCGTGGCGAACGCGCCGGTAAAGAGGGCAGTGGTGAGCAAGGCTCCGGCGAAGAAGTCTTCGAGGGAGATTCGTGAGTGGGCGATCGGGGCGGGCCATGAGGTGTCCTCCCGCGGCCGGATTTCGGTCGAGATCGAGCGAGCCTTCCATGATGCTCAGGCCGCGATGCCGGTCGCGTGAGTTGCGACATTGTCCTGATGCACAGCGTGACCATCTGCCGCGAAGGCTATGACCCTGTGGGGATCAGAATCCTCGGCGGTGGGTGGTTGTCCGGGCAGCGGTGCCGGGGAGGGGTGTGAGGTATCCGGGCGTGCCTGATTTGACGATTCCCGCGCGGAGTGGATCGCGAAAGCCTCATATACGTCGGGAACCGCCGGTGGTCGCGGTTGCCGCCATTTTGAGCATCTTTCGGTGACACGATAGGCGGGTGGGGAGACAGAGCGGGATCTTCGGGGTTGTGGGCTTGGTCGTCGGGCTGGTGGCGGTGGTGGTGCTCGTCGCGATTCCCGCGCGGCCGTACACGGTGGTGACGTCGTTCCAGCCGGCGTGGACTGATCCATCGATTGTGTCGGTGATTGTGCTCGTCGGCGCCGCGGTGGCCGGGGCCGGTTGCGGGGTGGTGCTGTGGCTGTCCGGGTGGCGGGTGGTGCGGGACGCGGCGAGTGCGGACGAACGCCGCCGTCGGCGCACTTTCCTGCTCGGCCGGACAGTCGCCGCAGCCCTCGGCGGTATCGCCCTGGGGTTGTCGCCGATGCTGGTGTTGCTGTATGTCGTGTTCACGGCCACCGTGGGCATCGCGGTGGAATGGGCTGTGGTGCTGGTGCTCTACGCCGGCAGCGCGGTGCTGGCCTACGGGTGCGCACTGCTTGCTGTGTGGTGGGTGTTGGCCGCGGCGGCCGATGGTCGGCGCGCGGGAACCGTGCGGATGCTGGCGGTGTTGCTCCCGGTGGGTGCGTTGGCGGCGACGGCCGCGGCGGCCGATGGTCGGCGCGCGGGAACCGTGCGGATGCTGGCGGTGTTGCTCCCGGTGGGTGCGTTGGCGGCGACGGCCGCGGGTGTGGGCGCCGCTGGGCTGTTCGGGTATTCCACCGTCCCTGCGACGTTCGTGTGCGTCGTCACGGTGGTGGCCGCCGTGCTGACGGCCACCGTGGCGTTGGCTCGGGTGCTGACCCGGGTCCCGGCTCCGGCCGCAGGTACCGGCACCGGGTGACCGCTGCCGACTCCTCGCGTCCTCGACCGCCCGCCGAGGTCGTCTCCGCGCCGGCCGAGGGACGCGAGCACCCATGTCGAGCCGGGGCGTGCCTCGTTCGCCTTTAGGGGTTATTCGGTGATGGTGGGCGGTTCGGTCAGGAACGGGCGTACCTCGCGCCATTCGTGGATGGGTTTCCCGCCGGCTCCGGGGGCGGCCGACAGCTCGCCGGCCAGTTCGAGTGCCCGCTGGTGAGTGTGGACGTCGATGATCATCCAGCCGGCGATGAGGTCCTTGGTCTCGGGGAAGGGGCCGTCGGTGACCGGTGCGCGGCCTTCGCCGTCGTAGCGGACGAACAGTCCGTCGGGGGAGAGCGCTTGCCCGTCGACGAACTCACCGGTGCGTTCGAGTCGGTCGGCGAAGTCCTGCATGTACTGGATGTGGGCGGAAATTTCCTCCGGGCTCCACTGGTCCATCGGGACGTCGTTGACCGGGGTCGGGGCGCCGCGGTAGTGCTTGAGCAGCAGGTACTTGGCCATGGTGTCTCTCCTCGGTGGTGCGCCCCATTGTGGTCGCGTTCAGTGCAGGGACGGAGCCGCGGACGGATTCTCGACATCGCCGCCAAGGAACTTCTCGAGGGACTCGTATTCGACGCCGCCCAACACACAGAGCAACCCCGTCAAACCCCCGATCTCATCGAGATCGGCACCTCGGGGCACGACGTTGCGCCGACGCGGGCATCTGCGACGACCGCGACCTCGCGCCGCCTCGCCGCGGTCACGGAGCTCGCCGCACGCCCGTCGACCGGCGTGCGCCGTCGTGGCGGTGCTCCGGGTGGCGTCGTTGCCCGTGGTTAGGGCGCGGCGGCGCGTTGGCAGTTGGGGCAGTGGGTTTCGTCGGTGTGGGTGACCGTGATGTGCCGGGGGATGAGGGCGGCGAGGAGCCGCGGGTGGATGTGGGGGTGGGTCAGGGGGAGGTCCAATAGTTGCCCGGTGCGGTCGTGGGCGACGGTGATGGCGTTGTCGCAGTCCCAGAGGGCGAGGGCGTGGTCGTCGTTGTAGGCGGTGCGGTAGCGGATGCCGTCGACTTTCGTTGCGGCCGGTTGGTCTTCGTAGATCGCCCTCGCCCTTTGTTGGGTGAGGCCGCGGTGTTCGTTGCCGGCGGCGAGGGCGGGCAGCGCCCCGATCGCCAGTGCCGCCCCGGGGGTGGTGAGGTCGTAGGTGACGATGTCGCGGGCCGGCCGGACTTGGGTGATCCGCCAGTGCGGGCACAGGGCGGCGACCCCGGCCTCACCGAATACCTCGCAGGCGCTGGTGGCGAGGTCCACGGCCAAATACAGCACCGCACGCCCGTCCGGGTCTATGGCGGGTGGGGTGGGGGTGTGGTGGTCGAAGCGGGCCAGTGGCCCGAACCGGCGGAAGGTGACACCGTTCGGGGTGAACCGATCCCGGTGATAGATCCGAAACCACGCCGTCGTGGTGGGGTCGGTGGGTGTCCAGGTCCAGCGGTGATCCGCCGACGGCAGGGGCCGCCTCGGGGCGGGGAGGGGCTTTACCATCCGGCGGCGGTCAGGCCGGTCGCGACGGTGATGACGTGGTCGCTGTCGCGGGCCATTTCCTGGGCGGGGGTGCGGCCGGCGAAGGTGGTGTTGGGGCGGGTCATCCACCGCGAGAGGCTGACTTCACCGCCGGGGAACGCGCGGGTGAGGCGGTCGAGGTCGGGCAGGACCGGGTCGGCCCGGTCGGGGGTGAACTGCCAGGTCGGGAACCGCCACTCCCGCCCGTCCTTGAGCCCGATGAGCCGCCCGTCGGCGGCCATGTCGGACACCGTCTGCCTGGAGACGCCGAGGATGTCCGCGACCTGGGTGCGGGTGAACGAGGCGGCGAGTTGCTCGCGCCGCTGATCGACCTGCAACTGCAGGTTCTCCTCCTCCAGGGTGACGGTCCGCGCGGGGGTCGGTGCTGGTCCCCATTCGTCGTCGGGGACGCTCGCGAGGTGACGGGCGGGCGCAGGCACCGGCAAAGGACCGGTGGGGGTGTTCGGGCCGGACTGCTCTTCCCGCAGGATCTGCGCGGCGATCTCGAGGGCCTCCACCTTCGTCTGGACGATCCGGGCCGGTGACCGCGGTGCCGGGGTGGTGATGGTCAGTTCGGTGACCCGCGACCACGCGGCACCCCCGCCGTCCTCGGCGACGGTCACCTTCCAGCCGCCGGCGCGGTGGCGGCGACCGGCGAGGTGGCGTGGTGCCCGCACATAGGGGGTGGTGTGCGGGGTGTGTCGTCGTGTCCCGGGCATGGTGTACCTCCTGGGCTCCATTGTACGGGTAATGCGGGATATGCGGGAAGTGCGGACACGTTGGAGGACGGGCACCAAGTGAATGCCGGGGTTCCGGCTGGACGTTGCCGGCGCCGCAGCCGTGCAGGAAGGACAGCCTGGCAGCTGTCCATGGGAAGGCTAGGCAGCTGACCATGGGGAGGTCACTTCACCAGCACGTGTCTTGTATTCGATCCGATGAGATCCGCAGAGTGCGTGTCATCCCTGCTGGACACGTCGCGCACGGATGAGCGCGGTGGTGGGGTGTACAGCAGACTTGGCACATGACGGATCCGCTGTATGCCGACCTCACCGAACGTCTCGGTCGGGCTGTCGCTCGCGCTGCCATGGAGGGTGATCCCCTGTTCGGCACCGTGGAGGTCACCATCGAGGAGCTGGCGGAGTTGCTCGAACGCCAAGTCCCGCCCCGTGACCAGGATGCTGCACCGCACTGACGGTGCCTCTCGTGTGTGTCGAGCGGCTCGCTCTGATGTCCGCACACTTCAGGGCAGGATGAGACGGTGGGTGATCGAACCGCAGCAGACCTCGAGCGTGAACTCGCCATGCTCGCCCACGTACGCGACTGTCTCCGCGTGTCGGAGGGTGAAGACTTCCGCATCCCGACGACCGCGGTTGATGAGGTTCTCGATGAGCTGAACAGTGTCGAACGATCACCGTGAGATCGGACGTGGCTGAGGCGATGGAGCACCAGATCTGTGGCGGTCGCGATGCAGTTCACTTGTGGGCCGGGGACGGTGGTGGGTGGTATGGGTAGCCCGGATTTCGGCCGGAAATGCGTTGGCCGTGTTGGAAGTTCACAGGTACGCGAACATGGGGAACGGGCGATCGCGGAGACGATGATCCCCATCGGCGCCGCAACAACACCCGGCATGCCCCACATGGATTGGGTGCAGCCTGAGGCGGAGGCTGCTGGTGCTGAGCCGCGATGGCGGGTGGGTTCGGCCTGCTTGGGTCTGTCGTAGGTGGGTGTCAGAATGGGCGGTATGAGTTCTGGTGGATGGCGACGCCCGCTTCGGCGGGCGAGGGATGCGGTGCTCCTATCGCCGCCCCGGTCCGTCCTCATTCGGGGGTAGCGGGCCGGGGCGCATGAGCGCTGGAAGGCACCGCTTTGTCCCGTACCGATGCACATTCTCCTGTTTGGGTTCGTCTTCGTAGTGGCGAACTTTCTGTTGAACCGTGGCACGCCGACTGCCATGACGTCTGCGACCTCCCTGACCGGTTTCAGGGAGGTCGGGGCTGGTTGTCCGCGACGAGGTGCTTCTGGGTTTTCGCGTACACGGGCACCGGGATTTGCTCGTGTTCGCTGTGTCATGACGGTGGGGGTCATGCTAGTGATCTCCGTCGTGAGCGTCGCCGTACCGGGCGCATCCTCGCGGAGGGCTGTCGCCGGTGGGAAGCCGACGACACTACGGCTTTCGACGACATCGTTGTTCCGCATCGCAGGCGGGATTGGTGGAGGTGACCAGTAGGCGCCGTCACCTCAGTAGCAGGTATTGATGCAGGAACAGACGCGGCCCGGCGGGTCTCGTATCGGTGCAACCGTGCTGTACCCCGTCGGCTCTCGCCGGCGAGGGTGCCCTATCTCGCGGGCTACAACCACCAACGGGGTATTTGTATTGGCTCGCAGCGGTTTCGAGGACATGGCCGCGAGTTCGCGACCCGAGGGTGTGCGACGGTGCGGCGCGCCAATGACGTCGAATGTGCTGACTGGGTTGCCGCTCGCAGGGTCGCCGGGATGCGGCCTCCCGGGAGGGGCCGGTCTGTTCGCCCCTGGGTTGGGCGAGGCACTTCGGGCGGTGCCCGATTGTCTTCGCGGATTTCGGTCGATTCGAGTCTCCGCGGGTGGCCGCACGACGGTATCGAGACCCACGCCGCGAACCGATGCTTCCCGCGCGGCGCCGGAGTACCTCAGGTTGGCAATGCAGTCGTTGCCGGATCCAGTGAGGAGGGTTGGATGGAGGGTCCCTGTCGGGGACTCGGCGCGGGTCAGCTCCCGAAGATGGTTCCGAGTGACCCGGTGCCGGGCGGGGTGGGTGGTGTGGTGGTCGGCGGGTCGGTGGGCGTCGATGTTTTGGAGACGACGGAGACGGTGTCGTATTGGCTGGTGACATAGGCGTCGGCGCTGTTGGGTGTGACGGCGATGAGTTGGCCGTTCTCGGTGATGGGGACGGTAGCGGTGACGGTTAGGGTGGCGGTGTCGATGAAGGTAACTGCGTTGGTGGGGGTGCTGTGGGCGATGTAGGCGGTGTGTCCGTCGGGTGCGACGTCGATGCCGCTGGCGGCTGCCGCAACCGGAATGGTCGCGGTGACAGCGCGGGTTGCGATGTCGATGACGGACACCGAACCAGCGGTGAACCCGTCCATCCCGGTGACATACAGCGTGCGACCGTTGTCGGTGATGTCGATATCAAGCGGTGATCCGGAGGCAGGAATTCTGGCCGCCACCGTGCCGGTGGCGATGTCGACGACGTCGATCGCGTTGCCGGAACTGTCGGTGACGTAGGCGGTTCGACTGTCGGGGGAGACGGCGAGGAACATTGTCGTTCCTCCCAGTGCGAGGGTGTTGCTCACGGTATTGGTGGCCGTGTCGATGATCGTGAGGTGGCCGTCGAACTGGCTGGCGACGAGAACCTTGGTCCCGTCGGGGGTGACGGTGACACCGAGTGGGCCGTCGCCGACGGGGATCGTTGCGGTGACGGCGAAAGTGGTTGTGTCGATGACGGAGACGGTGTCGTCGCCGTTGCTGCCGGCGTACACGGTCTGGCCGGTGGGGGAGACGGTGACGCCGACGGGGAAGCTTCCGACCGCGAGGGTGTTGCGGACGGTTTTGGTGGCGGTGTCGATGACTGACAGCTGCCCGGGCGCGCCGTCGTCGCCGTGGGTGACGTAGGCCCGGGTACCGTCCGGGGAGATGGCGATTCCTTCTGCCAGCCCGTTGACCGGGATCGTGGCCGTGACCGCATAGGTGTCGGTCGGAGCCGTCCAGGCTGTGGGCGTGCAGAGCACGGTCGCGGTGGTGCCGACGGTCGCGCACAAGGCCACGCGCACGAGCGTCCGTGTGGCCGTGGGCCGGAGCCGATACGCCGTCATGGGTCCCCCTCGAGTTTCTCGTCCGCCCGATCGCCGGCCTGGATCAGCGTGACGCTACTTCCTCGGCGTCACGTGGTCACCGCTGGGTGTGCTGACAGGCAGTCCGGGCGCGGGTGGCCGAGAAGGACGGTGCACCTGTGTCATTCACGCGATATACATTTGTCATGGGGTGATGCATCTTCGAGCGGCGGGCGCCCGAGACCACCAGGGTCCCCAGGCTGGGTGGGGTCGGTATGGGTCACGAAGCGAGGTCCGGTGTGAGGGAAAGGGCGGCCTGCGCCAGCCACGGATTGTGGTAGCGGGCGTAGTTGCACGGTCCCGCCGCGGCGAGTCGGTCCGCGAGGTCCCTGGCGGCGGCGTCCAGCGGCAGTTCGGCGAACTGGTCGAGGCTGATGTCGTAGTCGATCCAACTGACGGCGACGGCATCACCACCGGCGGCTCGGTGAACCGGCGTCTCGAACAATAGGGCGTCGTACTGGTCCTGCAGTAACGCCACGGGACGCCCGGCAGCCTTCTCCAGGATCGATTGCGTGACGAATACTGTGCCGCTCAGGAGCGGCCCGTCTTCGTCCTCCACCCGGCACAGGTAGTAGGTCTCGATGGCACCGACGTTGACCGTGAACAACCGGCGGCTCTCGGCGGTCCTGTTGGTGGTCGGCAGGCAACTGACCGCCCACGCTTCCTGCTGCGTCGCCGCTGCGTTCGGGATGGCGGTGTCGAGGTACTCGCGCAGGATTGCCACGGCATCGTCGTGTTCGGGCAGGGACTCGAGTTCGCGAAAGTTCCTCTCGGAGGCCGAAGGGTAAGGCTTTCCGGTGGTGGGCATTGGGCTCCTGAAGGGTCCACATGACAACGTCAGTGAATGTCACGGCGGGATCGACCGGTGAGGACGACGCCCGAGGTAGAAGGGAAGGTCGCGCAATCTGGCAGGCCGGTGCGACGCGGTGGTCGGGAACGCGGCGGACCGCATTTCCGCCTGTTCGCCCCTTCCCGAATGGGATCCCGGCCGAACAGTTCTCCAGACCACACGACCTCACCAGGCCGGGCCCGAACGCACTTCGCCTCTGGTGGCTTCGCACACCAGACGAGGTGGCCGAACCAACGACGGCGAGGGCGACGGTCAGCCCGGGGCTGGATTGGGTGTCAGCCCGCGTAGGTCGTCGCGATTCCGTGCGATGCGTAGCCGATAACGCCCCCGATGACCGCGCCGATGATCGCGCCCGGTACCGCACCGACGACGAAGAAGGGGAGCCCAGCGATACCGCCGAGCACGCCGCCGATCGCTGCGCCGACACCGGTTCGCAGTTCTACGATGTCGCCGGGCGGCAGCGCCACATCTGTTGCGGGTAGTGCGGACACGGTTGCAGCGGGTCTGTCAGCGCTCTGCTGCGTTGACGTGGGCGCGTTGATGTGGGGCTGCGCGTTGGCTGAGGGTGTTGCGGCGGGCTGGAACAGCAGCAGCGCGGCCGCGAACAGTGCGAGAACGAGTGTGACGGGGGTCTTCATGGGATCTCCTCAGGTGTATGTGTCCTGCGTACTCATACCAGGTCCCGCGTATGGCTCGTCGATCGGCGAATACTTCACCCCTCCAATGTCATTCACCTGGTATACAGTCGTCGGCCGGGGCAGGGTGAGCATGCAGCAGATGGGGCGTTGACGTCGGATCCCACACCCCAGGTGCGCTGCCGGCGAACGGCCCCTCAACGGGAGAGCTGAGAATCTCACTGCTGAGTGCCCTTCAGCGTATCGGTGGCGCGGCGCGGCTGCATCCCTCTCGCAGTCCGCGATCCACACCAAGTGTGAGACTCAATCTCTCTCGGTGGCAGTGTCGTTCGGTCGAATGACATGGTTAGCGCCGGTGCTGTAGGTGTCCGGTTCGTCTGCTATCAATGCCCCTATGACAACTCCCGCGTCCTGGCAGCCCGATCCGGAGGATCCGCAGAACTCGCTGCGCTACTGGGACGGTGCGCAGTGGACCGGGCACACCCAGCCCCGCGTCCCGACAGGCGATCAGACGACGGTGCTCCAGGGGCCGACCGGCAGCGGGACGAAGCGGAAGAAGTGGCCGTGGGTGGCCGGTGCGGCCATTGTGGGTGTGATCGCGGTCGGGGCGTTCACCAACAACACTGAGCAGGCAAAACCGGCGCCGGCTGGTGTCGTCGCGACCAGCACGACCGCGGCGACCACCACGGCCCGGGTGACGACGTCCACCTCGACCTCGAACTCGACCTCTGGGGCTGCGTCGGCGACGTCGTCGGTGGCTCTTGCCCCGGCAGCCCCGACGACGACACCGGTAGCGGCGACCACGACGTCGGCCTACATCCCGCCACCTGCCACGACCCCGGCCTACGTCCCGCCACCGGTGGTGACCACACCGGCGTACGTGCCACCGCCGCCCGCGTACACCCCGCCGGCGTCCTCTGAGGTTTCCCCCGAACGGTGGACACGGGGGTTACATGATTTCAGGCGATTGCCACCTGTAGCGACCTCTCGAAACTGTCCGGGCTATGCATGCC